>DASYRN010000020.1:0-22911 GCA_036004365.1 Binatia bacterium | reverse complement strand
TTAGTCCACACCGTCGACGCGTTCCTTTCTCGTCTCATTGCCGCTCAGAGTGGGCGCAACAAGAACGCCTGGACTGCTGCGGGCTTTATTCTGGGAATTTGGGCTCTCGGCGCTCTTTTGCTGCTTCCCGGCAAAAAAAAGGTCCCAAAGGACGAGTCGGGTTAAAGCGATGGGTTTTTCAACGACCTTTCAGGCCCGCTGTGCGACAACGTAAGCCAAAGCGTAGTCCTTCGTGTGGGTGATCGAAAGAGAAAAATTCTCAATCTTGAGCTCGCGTGCCAGAACCGAGGCTTTGTCACGAAGATAGACTTCCGGTTTTCCTCCCGCGGCGGGCAATACTTCGATATCCCCCCAGCCTACTTTTGAACCCCAACCCCTGCCAAGAGCCTTCATGACCGCTTCCTTAGCGGCGAAGCGTCCGGCGTAACTCAGGTATTTTCCCTGGCCCTTCCGCTCGCAGTAGCGGATTTCATTCTCCGTATAGACTCGGTCACGAAATCTGCGACCGATCCTAACGTCTTTCAGGGCACGTTGGACCCGCTTCACTTCGATCATGTCAACACCGACGCCGACGATCATCAGACGCAATCTGCCTTTTCTGTGCCCCAATTGTCAATGGTGAAGCAGGCTTATCCGACTTTACAATTCGCTCCTCCGTGCTTAAATTTAATCGCATCGATTTCACGAATTGGAGTTATCCATGAAGCGATCGCTTCGATTGGTATCAACAAAAGGCATAGAGAAAATAAATCCTCCGGAAGTTACTCCCGTATCCGACAAGGACCTCCTGGACGCCTATTCGGAGGCGGTCATCAAAGCAGCCGAGAAAGTTAGCCCATCGGTGGTCAATATAGAAATCCAACGGAATCTAAGTCGGAAAGCGCCTGTCGTCGGCCGCTCCGATGAGATCCAAGGCAGTGGTTCCGGTTTTATCTTCACCCCCGATGGTTTCGTCCTGACAAATAGCCACGTCGTCCATGGCGCTAACAAGATTCACGTCAGCCTCTCGGACGGCCGCCGTCTCGAGGCGGCGCTGATAGGGGATGATCCGGATACCGATCTGGCCGTGGTACGGGTCAACGGGCCCAACCTCGTCCCCGTAGAACTCGGCGACTCAAAATCCATACGCGTCGGTCAGTTGGTTATTGCGATCGGCAATCCTTACGGATTTCAATGCACGGTAACCGCCGGAGTCGTAAGCGCGCTCGGGCGCTCGCTCCGGTCAAACTCCGGCAGGTTGATCGACAATGTCATTCAGACGGACGCGGCCCTGAACCCAGGCAACTCCGGAGGACCTCTGGTAACGTCGCGGGGACAAGTTGTCGGCGTCAATACGGCCGTCATTTTGCCTGCTCAAGGCCTCTGCTTCGCCACCGCAATCAATACGGCAAAGTTCGTCGCCGGCCGTCTTATCCGCGACGGAAAGCTCAAGCGTAGCTATATCGGCGTTGCCGGGCAGAATGTGCCGCTCCCTCGCCGTTTTGTGCGCTTCCATAATCTGCCGATCGAAAGCGGCGTGTTGGTAGTCTCCACAGAGGAGAACAGCCCTGCGCGAAAAGCGGGCTTGCGCGAAGGAGACGTCATCGTAAGCTACGGGGGTCAGCCGATCTCCAGCATAGACGATCTGCATAAGTTTTTGACCGAAGAGGAGATCGGAGTGCAAACAGCGGTCACAGTTATTCGCCGTTCTGAAAAGCTCACCGTCGGCATCGTCCCCGAGGAGTTTAAACCCAGGCTTGCTCTCTCAGGATAGCTGTAACCTAGCTGAGAAGGAGTCGCCTGTTCCCGCTCGCTATTTCAGATGCTTGGCGAAAAAGTCAACCGTTCGTTGCCACGCTAATTTGGCGGCGGCCGGATTGTATGAAGGGCCGGTCTCGTTGCCGAAAGCGTGATTGGCGTTGTACCAATAAATCTCGCAGTTGACCTTGCCTTGCTTCAGCTTGGCTTCGAGCGCCCGCGCTTGGTCCGGAACGAAGAACTGATCCTGCTCGGCGAAGTGAAACTGGATCGGTATCGAGATAGTCGTGACGTCCGCAGCCCCTTCCGGGGGAAAACCATACCAGGATGAAGCGGCATCCAGCTCCTTGACGAAGACCGCGGAAAGCACCGCCAATGCTCCGCCCATGCAAAAGCCAACCACTCCTACCTTCGGACTCGTCTTCTTAAGGTACTGCACCGCGCCTCGAATATCCTGAGTTGCGGCATCGGCGAAGTTGAGGTTGTTCATCAAATGGCCCGCCTCGGCAGCTTCAACGGTCACCTTTCCTCGATACAGATCCGGCACGAGAGCCCTGTAGCCCACTCCCGCGAACCTGTCCGCAACACCTTTGATCTGGTTGTTTAGCCCCCACCACTCCTGGATGACGACGATTCCCGGAGCGCGATCGCCAGCTGCGGGCTTGACGTAGTAACCTGAGCAGTCCTTTCCGTCGGGTCGCTTAAAACTCACCATCTCACCCATGTTTTTCCTCCTTTGGTCTGGCTTTCCCGAACCTACTAGTGAATAGAGCCGGCATTGTCAATAACCCCCGCCGCGATTTTCAAAGATCCGCCGGCCCACCAAACTATTCCAACTTTCTCGTGCATCCCTTGAGTTTTTTTGGGCACTCGAGCTTTAGAGCTTCTGCTTGACAGCCCGTAATTTAAGTATAATGTAAACGCGTGAACGATCAGGCAATACAAACCGAGCAGACAGAAATCCTCCGTCATCAGTATTGGGCTCTCCTCGAAGTTTCGGAATCCATCGCCTCCCATCGTGACCTGAAACAACTCTTTCACGACCTGGCCCCGCGCCTGCACGGTGTGGTCCGGTTTGACTTTGTCAGTTTGATTTTGCACGAACCCGCCCGCAATGTGATGCTGTCGCACGTCCTGGAATGTCCCGATCCCAACTACGCCTGCCCTTCACAGGAATGTCCCATGGAAACACCCGGAGGCTGGGTGTGGCAGACCCAGCAACCGTGGGTAGTCTCCCAACTCGCTTTCGAAACCCGTTTTCCCGATTGCTCCCGCTGGCTCAGCGAGCGCGGGATGCAATCCCTCTGTGTCGTTCCGGTTACGACCGCCTTGAGAAGACTGGGTGCCTTAGCTTTTGGAAGCACGGAGGAGGCGGCCTACTCAGAGGTCGATGTGACATTTCTGCAACAGGTGGCCCGGCAGGTTGCTGTCGCAGTGGACAATGCGCTGAATTTTGAGCAGGTTCAATCCACGCAGGAACAACTCAGACAAGAACGCGACCGCTTGAGCCTCCTGCTCGAAGTAAACAATGCTGTGGTCTCTACGCTCGATTTGCACGAGTTACTGAACGCCGTCTCCCGTTCTCTCCAACGTCTGGTGCGACACGAATACGCCAGCCTAGCTCTCTACGATCCTAAGACTGAGCGCTTGCAGATACACGCGTTGGACTTTCCCGGCAGCAAGGGCCTGCTCCAGGAAGGTCTCTGGGTTCCGATGGGGGATTCGCCGGCCGGCCGAGCCCTAACCTCGGGCCAGCCGGTCTTCCTGACCGGGAACGATGTCGAGCAATACGGTTCCGAAGTGGCCCGGCGCATTCACGACGAAGGGCTCAAATCCGGATGTGTCTTGCCGCTCATTTTACGCGGCCGGCCCTTCGGCACCTTGACGGTTGCGCGTTTACAGGACGAAACTTTCCCTCACGAGGACGTGGAACTGCTTCAACATGTCGCCAATCAAATAGCCATCGCCGTGGCGAATGCCCTCACCTTCGGCCAGGTTGTTGAGAAAGCAAACAAACTCACCGAGGAAAAACTCTATCTCCAGGACGAGATCCGCACCGTGTACAATTTTGAGGAGATCGTCGGGGAAAGTCCCACTTTGAAGCGGATCTTAGAGCAAGCGGGCACCGTGGCGCCCACCGACTCCACGGTTTTGATCTTGGGAGAAACCGGTACCGGCAAGGAACTGATCGCGCGCGCCATCCACAACCTGAGCACGCGCCGAGAGCGCGCCTTCGTCAAGGTGAACTGTGCGGCGATCCCGACGGGCTTGCTTGAAAGCGAGCTTTTCGGTCATGAGAGAGGCGCTTTCACGGGTGCCATCGCTCAGAAGATTGGCAGATTTGAGCTGGCACACCAGGGAACATTGTTTCTCGACGAGGTCGGAGACATTCCGCTGGAGCTCCAGCCCAAACTCCTGCGCGTCCTTCAGGAGCAGGAGTTCGAGCGGCTCGGCAGCACGAAGACCATCCGCGTGAACGTCCGGTTGATCGCGGCCACAAACGCTAACCTGGACGAGAGGGTTGAAGAGAAACAGTTTCGCAGCGATCTCTACTACCGGTTGAACGTCTTTCCGGTTTTGATGCCCCCATTGCGGGAGCGCCATGAAGACATTCCCTTGCTGGTCCGGTACTTCGCGCAGAAGTACGGGCGTCTGATGAAGAAGGAGATTCAGACCGTTCCGGCCGAAGTCATCTCGGCACTCAGCAAGTATCATTGGCCGGGCAACATTCGAGAATTGGAAAACTTCATCGAGCGCGCGGTCATCCTCTCACCCGGTCCGGAGCTGCGGGTCCCGCTAGCCGAATTAAAGCCTATGGCAGCCGTGTCGCCGTCCAACGGCGCGACTACGCTTGAAGCGGCCGAGCGCGAGCACGTTTTACGCGTTCTGCGCGAAACCAACTGGATCATCGGCGGGCCTGCGGGTGCTGCCGTTCGACTCGGTATCAAACGAACAACCCTCCAAGCCCGGATGAAAAAGCTGGGCATCGCTCGTCCTAGCTAAACCCGCACACAGATCTAGGTTCGTGGCCGCGCTTTCCCTCGGCAAGTCCAGACATTCGTCCCACATTCACGTGCGCGAGTGGACGGGCGTTTGAACGGCCGTTCTGAATTAAAACTGAGTGGAGATACCACGCCGATATTTCGGCAGTTGCCAATAGTTCGGCAGACTTTCCTAGTCACAATCCGTTCCAACCCGAAAGCGGCCAATCTGTAACCGCCGTAATTCTCACCATTTTATAGGCGCTTTCTAGACGCCGATGTCGCCTGGCACAAGCCTTGCCAATACTATTGTGTAGGAAAGGAAAGCGAGAAAAATGAAGATCGTCCATTTACTGTTGTCGGCCCTGCTTCTAACCGGGACATACCTGTGCGCTCAGATAGCAGCTCAAGGTCTCCTCCCGACGGTCGTCCTAACCACGGGCCGTGCGACCATGATCCTCCGGGGAAAGATGAGATCGCATGTCAGAAGTAACAGGCAAAGAAGCCCCGCCTGCCCAATCGAGTGCTGACGTGACGACGAGGATCCCCACAGGAGGCAAACAATGAAGAATGTGGCGTTCGATGAAGTGTCGCCAAACTATGACAAGCCAGCGGCAAAGCCCGAATTCGACAAGATTGAGATCGTCTCGCCGACGAAGAGGCTGCGGCGCATACTTATTGCGCTCGGAGCGTTGGCAGTCGCACTCCTCGTCGCGGTGGGCATTGGCTACTATATTTATGCGAGCGGCTACGAGTCCACCGACGACGCGTTTATTGAGGGCCATAGCGACTTCCAGGCACGCGCCGCCCAGGCACGGGCTGCACTAGAGACGTCCATCGCGCAGGCAAACCTGAATCCGTCGCTTTATGGCACGGCCGCCGAAATCGGCGATTTTTAGGAGTAGGGCTCACGAATTCCTTGGCGACTGCTTACTCGTATAGGCAATAGAAAGGAAGAATATCGATGAAAAAGCTTTATTCCACGCTCGCTATTGTGGCTTTAGTCGTATATTCCTTACTGACTGCCGACTTAGCCTCGGCCGCTGATCCGGTCACTGGGGTGCAACAGCAAAACCAAATCCGGCAGCAGCAGCTAAACCAGCTCCAGCGGGAGCAGGGGCTGAACCAGCTCAAGCGCGAGCAGGAGTTAAACCAGCTCCAGCAGCAGTTAAACCAACTCCAGAGTGAGCAGCAGTTGAACCAGCTCCGAGACCGGCAGCAGCTGAACCAGCTCCAACAACAATCGCCGCAAAATCAACTCCAGCAACTGGATCAGCAAAACCAGATCCAGCGCGATCAGCAGCTGAAGCGGCTCGAGCAAGAGCAGCAGCAAAACGAAATCCAACGTGAGCTCAATCAGCTCCGGCACGAGCGGCACTAACCAGATCCAACGGCAGCATCCTCCAAGCCCGGATGAGAAATTTAGGTCTCACTCGTCTTAGCTAACGCCAATATTTCGACACGTGCCGATAGGTCAGCAGACTTTCTTAGTCACAAGCTCTATTAACCGAAGCCGGGGCAATCGCTAACTTTCCTGATTCTCGCCATTTATAGGTGTCTTCTAGATATCTATGAGGTTTGGCACAGCGGTTGCTGAAACCTTTTTCGGCTTAGGTACATGGGCCATGGCGTCTTAATCGTGGAAGATGATCAGAAGATCGATCTGCCATAAAATTGGGCGCCCTGAAGGAAAAACCAATGACTGACCTCTTTGCGGCCCGGTCTCAGATGGCGATGTCGCTGGGCTTTCACATCATCTTCGCCGCTGTCGGAGTGGCGCTACCGCTGTTGATGGTCATCGCCGAGGCACTTTGGTTGAAAACCAAGGACGAAACCTATCGCACCCTCGCGCAGCAGTGGGCCAAAGGCACGGCGATTCTGTTCGCAGTCGGCGCCGTTTCGGGCACCGTCTTATCGTTCGAGTTGGGATTGCTGTGGCCCCGCTTCATGGATTTCGCAGGAGCCATTATTGGATTGCCGTTTGCGCTGGAAGGCTTCGCCTTTTTCGTGGAGGCGATCTTTCTCGCTATTTATCTTTACGGTTGGAAGCGCGTGCCGCCCGCGTGGCATCTGTTTGCGGGCGTGATGGTGTCGCTGGCCGGGGCCGCTTCGGCGATCTTTGTGGTTTCGGTCAACGGCTGGATGAACTCGCCGACCGGCTTCCGGATCGAAGGCGGCAAAGCGGTGGACATTGAGCCCATTGTAGCGATGTTTAACCCGGCTTGGGTTCCCGAAGCGATTCACATGACGATTGCAGCCTACGCGGCCACGGCTTTTGCCGTCGCGGGCGTGCACGCTTTCTTGCTGAAACGCGACCACGACAATCTCTTTCACCGCCATGCTCTGGCCATCGCGCTGGTCGTCGGCGGCATCACCGCGATTTTGCAGCCGCTCAGTGGCGACCTCAATGCACGCCATCTGGCCCACCAACAACCGCGCAAGTTGGCCGCGCTCGAAGGCCAGTTCAAGACGGAAAAGGGTGCGCCGCTGCGCATCGGCGGGCTGCCGAATGAAAAGACACGAGAGACACCTTACGCTCTGGAGATTCCCTACGGCCTCAGCCTATTGGCATTTCACGACCCACAGGCCGAAGTGAAAGGGTTGGAGGAGTGGCCCAAAGCGGATTATCCGCCCGTGGCCGTTGTGCACATCGCGTTTCAAATCATGGTCGGCTGCGGCATGGCAATGGCGGCCGTCGGCGTTGTGGCGCTGATTTTGGCGTGGCGCAACCGCCACCGACTTGGACGCTGGTCGCTGCCGGATCAGACGTGGTTTCTGCGGACGCTTGTCTTGGCCGCGCCACTGGGCTTCATCGCCATAGAAGCAGGCTGGACAGTCACCGAGGTCGGGCGGCAGCCGTTCATCATCGCGGGGATTATGCGCACCGCAGAGGCAGTAACGCTGGTGCCACACCTCACCATCCCGCTGATCACCTTCACGCTGGTTTATCTGTTTTTGGCGTTTGTCGTCGTATTCCTGTTGCTGCGGCAGTTCCGTCAGAGTCCGCGCATTGTGCGTGATCGCGCGGGCGATATAACCGTTGGCGAGAGTGCAGCCGCAAGAGCAAAAGCAGCGGGTGATGCTGACTGATTATGAATGATTTTGTGCGCGAGCTTTCGGCGCTGCCTCTGTCCACGCTGCTGACTCTGGGCGTGTTGTTCGCGGCGCTGGTTCTCTATGCCGTTCTGGGCGGCGCCGATTACGGCGGTGGCGTGTGGGACTTGCTGGCTTCCGGACCGCGCGCAGGCGAGCAGCGCCGCCTGATTGAGACCGCCATCGGGCCGGTGTGGGAAGCCAATCATGTGTGGCTCATTTTTATGATCGTGCTGCTCTTCACGGCGTTTCCGCCCGCCTTTGCCGCGCTCTCGACGGCTCTGCACATCCCGCTGACGCTCATGCTATTGGGCATTGTGCTGCGCGGCACGTCATTCACCTTCCGCCAGTACGATCGGCAGGACGATACCGTGCACCGGCGTTGGGGACGCCTCTTCGCCATCTCCAGCGTATTCACTCCATTGATGCTCGGCATCTGCATCGGAGCAATTTCGACAGGAGGCATCCTCGTCCAAAACGGATTCGTTACCAGCGGTTTTCTGCAGCCTTGGCTGGCACCGTTCCCCTTCGCAGTCGGCCTGTTCGCTCTCTTGCTGTTTGCATTTTTAGCTGCCGTTTATTTGACGGTGGAAGCCGAGGATGAAGCCTTACGTGAAGATTTTCGCCGGCGGGCTTTGGTCTCGGCAGGCGTGGTGGGTGCGCTGGCGCTGACGGTTTACCTGATGTCGCAAGAGGCCGCGCCTCTGGTGAGGGCCGGATTGACGCAGCGCCCGTGGTCATGGCCGCTGCAAATCGTAACAGGAGTTTTTGCGGCGGGTACCCTCGGTGCGCTCTGGCGGCGGCACTTTCACTTGGCGCGTGTGCTGGCGGTGGGGCAGGTGGCGCTGATTCTCACCGGTTGGGCACTGGCGCTGTATCCGTTCTTGGTGCCACCGGACATCTCGATCACCGAGGCAGCGGCACCACTCAATGTCCTCCGTCCGGTGCTGTGGGGAATTGCTATCGGTTTGCTGATACTCGTGCCATCGTTGCTGTATCTTTTTCGCGTTTTTAAAGGCCGGAACGGCGTTCGTAAAGTTGTGTAAATTGGGGGCAGCGAAACGCTGCCCCACCAGACTCGCTGCGGTCCTGAAAACTCAGCGACTTACGTACAGTCCGGACGGGCAATAGCTTTGGCATGAGCGTTGGTTTTCTCATGGTCGTTCAAGGAAAGATCGTGCGGCAGATCCGAGAAGATCAACATACCATTTAGTCTCCGTATGGAACGATAATATCCAATACGATTAATGATGGCCGGGCTGTGCAAGGGGTGTCTCGGTGTGAGCGTTATGCTCTGGAGCGGGAGAGGTCAGCCACTCATACTGTTGAGGTGACTGGCGAAATGTCCCGACAGCATGTGCATCGCCTTTTCGCGGCCAGCGTTCTCATAAAGGGCGTGGATGGCGTCTTGGAAACGATCGGCGGTATCCTCTTTATGTTTGTCAGCCCGAAAGCGCTCAATAGCCTTGTCATCTTTTTCACCGCACATGAACTGTCCGAAGATCCTGACGATTGGTTTGCCACGTCGTTGCGCCATGCCGTTCACAATCTATCCTCGGAAACCGAACTTTTCGTGAGCGCTTACCTTGTTGCTCACGGACTTATCAAAATCTTAGTAGTAGCCGGTCTCCTACGCAAGAAACTTTGGGCGTACCCGACAGCGCTTTGGTTTCTCGGTATTTTCCTTCTTTATGTAACCGGTAGAATTCACTGTTGAGGTCGTAGCGTCCGATCAACACAGAGAACCTGTTACCGAATAGATTTTGTTGGATCCATCCTTCCTCAATTTTCCATTTCGTCGCAGCCTCAATATTGCTGACGCCCTGCGCATCTCCAACGAAAGTGCTGGGGTGTCCACCATGGGTCCCAAGCCCATAGAGAAAGACCGTCGCGCCCGGCCAGCCTGCGAGGCGTTGGGCATCGAGAGTGAGCTGGAGATTCAAATTGCCGAGATAAGTGGTTCCTCGGCGCAGTCCACCGGACGTATTTATGAAAATTTCTCCGTCATAGCGGATACCTAATTGGATTCCATGAGCGCCGAGTTGTTTCTTGAGGGTGTCCCAAGCTTGAGTAAGCGAGTTCGAGAGAGACGTCCGAGGTTGCCCGCTCGCAGGAGCTGAGGCTGATGTGGTGTCTGACTCTGTATGTTGGGGGTCGTACGCGGATGGTGAGCTGAATTGGGCATAAGCGTGTCCGGCAGTTTCAGCCAGCAGATGCGTAGCCATAGCAGCTACTACAAACCAAAAGGACCGTAGCGGTCGAGAGGGCCTCCGTCGATAAATTGTTGTTTCCATCACCCGGACATGGGTTGGGCAACGGGTAGCACAACGCCCAAGACTATCGCCCTCGCGTTCCCGCATAACGCGAGTGTTCCGCTGAGGTCGGTACTAGTCT
Source organism: Binatia bacterium (assembly GCA_036004365.1). Lineage (GTDB taxonomy): Bacteria > Desulfobacterota > Binatia > UBA9968 > UBA9968 > DP-36. The sequence continues at coordinate 12,706 of DASYRN010000020.1, read as the reverse complement.
ATTGGCGCTGTCGGCGTCAAGGAGATCACCGGGGTATGAATGAAGCGACACCATCCTAGTACTCGCCGATATTTCGGCACCTGCCAATAAGTCGTCACGTTTCCTTCGTCACAAAGCTACTAACCCGAAGCCAGAACCGTCTGTAACTTTACTGATTCTCACTATTTACCGGTGTTTTGTAGACGTCGATCTGGCTTGGCATAGGCTTTGCCAAGACTATCCTTCAGAAAGAAAAGAGGAGAGAGGAAATCTAATGAAGATCGACACATTATTCCTGGCAGCCCTGGTTCTAACTTGGACCACGCTATGGGCTCGGGTAGCAATTCAAGGTTTCGAACAGGCACTTGTCTCGACAGCGATTGAGTGGTCCATGAACGCTATGAGGAGAGGGACAAGGTTCCTCCCCAATACAGTGAACTCTCGTTGGTCGGCTTAGTTAATTAATTAACTGAAGATGAATTCTTTGATGTTATTAGATCGGACATGGATCGGCCCTGCAGTAGCCGCGGTGGAGATGCCAATAGGGCTAACCCACATAGACTCGGGTTTCTGTTGGTGTGACCCGATAGTCGAGATGAATGAAAACGGGCAGGAAATTGTGGTCCATAGGGGAGTAACGTGGAACTGAACTTTGATCGGAGCTAAAGAAATATCATGTCATCAAAAAAGACCATTTCTTTCATCATCTTAGGTCTTTTAGCTCCGCTATTCTTTTTTGGATACACAACAGCTGAGTCCAGAGAAGGGAGCGACCAGGTTTTGAAGCAGGAAGCTTTTCTTCCCGTTTCGGCACCGGAAAAGGATCGCCTAACCCTGGTTTCATTTTTCCCAGTGATTCTTGAAGGAGAAATCGTGGGAAAGGTGGCCATCTATGATAATGCCATGACCGAAAGGCCCGTGGATTATTTGGAGCTTTACAACAGGACAGGCGGCCTCTTGGCTGTAGGTTGGTTTGACCGATTCGGCATCCAAAGGATGGCTGTAGATCGCGGGCTGCTCGAAGAGGCAGACGAACTCGAAGGCGTCTTCATTGTTCTTTTGGAGGGTGAGCCGTTATGACATCGGTTTCTTATTACGAACCGCCTATCTTGAAAAGATCGACCCAATGGAGCGGATCGCTTAAACAAGGAAATTTGCAAGCAGCGCCCCGCTTGAATGAGACGAAATCATGTTGAAAATCACTACTCAAACCGACGCGACCATGACAACTTTCGAGCTTGAAGGGAGGCTTGCAGGAGCTTGGGTTCAAGAACTGGAAGACTGTTGGCGAAAGGCCTCTAACTCCCACCGACCCGTTAGAATCCTGCTATGCGGGGTAACGTTTGTAGACGATAAGGGAAGGGATCTTTTGGTTGAGATGTACCAGCAAGGGGCTGAGCTAGTCGCTGAAGGATGCATGAACAAAGCTATTGTAGAAGAGATCAAGCGAGGAGGATGAGCATGAATCCATATATTAAGGAAGTGAACGATGGCAATTTCGAGCAAGTTGTCTTGCGGTCGGATACGCCGGTCCTGGTGGATTTCTGGGCAGCTTGGTGCGCGCCCTGCCGGGCGCTCGCGCCCATAGTTGAAGCAGTAGCGCGCGAGTATGTGGGCGCCGCCCACGTCGTCAAGTTAAACATCGATGACAATACTTCGGTCGCGCAGCGGTACCACATTCAGGCCATCCCCACCTTGATTCTGTTCCGAGATGGCAAGGAAAAGGAACGGATTATTGGCGTCGCCAGCAGAGAAGCGATCTCACGAATGATAAAGGAACACACCCGTGTCCTTCCTGACTCACAGGAAAGAATCGCCGGACACTAGAAAGGTTAGATAGATCAATGATGGATCAGGCAGCCGCTATTTTGGAAGAAAATTTAGCTTCTTTATTCCAGCCGGACACTCTCCTATCGGCTCAGTATTTCGAGAATTTTCGCAGAAAGACCCAGTTGGAGCCGGAGAAAAAGTTGATGCTGGCGGTCTTAGAGGATGCTGTTCGGTGTTTTCAAGACAACGTTTTCGCGCAAAATGGGAAAAGGAAGAAGCTTTTCGACGACGTGGAGGAGTGGATCCTGGAAGAAAACAGCGATTGGATTTTTTCCTTTGAAAACATCTGTGAAGTTTTAGGATTTAATCCCCAGTACGTCCGAAAGGGGTTGTTGCGATGGAAGGAAAATAAATCACCAAAGCATCGTAACGCCAAAGCCGCTTAAGATCTCTAGAATGATACTAAGGAGGAATACGAATGAATCCATGGCAACTCATTTTTCTCCAAAGCAGGGCGAACAATGGGGCGTATGACGGAGATAGTTTACCCACGCAAAATTGGGACTGGCCCCAGGGGACTTGGTTTCAAGAGCGCCTGCGTTATCTCCGTAAAGAGGCGACGGCAAATACCAGTCGGTCGTTGCCATCCACCAACGGCCGTGCCCGCATGGCCCGTGAAAGCAATAGAATTGCGGACAAAGGACGGTTCCCTATGAGTTTTTCACTTGTGCCCTTGCTCATCATGGAGAAGGAGATTCCTGCTGAGGCGCGGCAGGCCTTGGTTGAGAACCGTCTGAACGATGCGGCGGAGCTGCTCATGCGTGAGTACGGGCTGAGCTGCATCGAAGCCGGCGATCTCCTGGACGTCACCGCGTGCTAGGAGTCTCCAGACTAAGGAGATCTCAATGGACAATGAAAGTAGTGCGAATGGATAAGTACGGTGATCCAGAGATGCTAAATACGAGGACCTCGCCGATTCCGAAAAACTGAAGCCCATCGTCGAAACCGTCCTACTACTGTCCGGGGCGCGCGGCGCCCAGGAGCTAAACCAAAGCGGCTACACCAACGGGAAGATTGTCTTGAGGATTCTGCAACACTAAAAAAGACCCCACCGCAGTATAAACTATTTTAAACTCGCAAGAACTTCAGCAGAGAAAAGGAGATAATAAATGAAACAAGGACGTTTAGGCAAAAATGGACCGATGGTTTCAGCGATCGGGCTCGGATGCATGGGCATGTCCGAGTTCTACGGGCCGCGCGACGATGCGGAGTCGATTGCGACGATTCATCGCGCGCTTGAACTCGGGATTAACTTCCTCGATACGGCCGACATCTACGGCATGGGCACAAATGAGAAGCTGGTCGGTCAAGCCATCCGTGGACGCCGGGACAAAGTTGTGCTGGCCACCAAGTTTGGCATTGTGCGCACCGACGATCCACAAGCGCGCGGGGTCGATGGCCGCCCGGAATACGTTCAAACAGCGTGCGACGCAAGTCTGAAGAGACTCGGCGTGGACACGATTGATCTTTACTATCAGCACCGCGTAGACCCGAACACGCCGATCGAGGAGACGGTTGGCGCCATGGCGGATTTGGTTCGCGCTGGCAAGGTCCGCTATTTGGGTTTGTCGGAGGCTTCTTCCGAAACCGTTCGGCGCGCGCACGCCGTTCATCCCATCACGGCGTTGCAGACCGAGTACTCGCTTTGGAGCCGAGACCCTGAAGAGGAAATCTTGTCCACCGTCCGGGAACTGGGCATAGCGTTCGTCGCTTACAGCCCGTTGGGCCGCGGCTTTCTTACCGGCCAGATTAAGCGGTTCGAGGATCTGGCGCCCGATGATTGGCGCCGCACCGTTCCGCGCTTTCAGGGCGAAAATTTTGCGCGCAACTTGGAGTTGGTGACACGGGTAGAGGAGCTCGCAAAAGAAAAAGGCTGCACGGCATCCCAGCTAGCGCTCGCTTGGGTGCTGGCCCAAGGCGAGGACATTATCCCGATTCCAGGGACGAAAAGGCGATCCTATTTAGAGCAGAATGCCGCGGCTGTAGATGTAACGTTCACCTCAAGAGAGCTGAGACGCATCGAGGAAGTAGCGCCGCGTAATGCAGCCAGCGGCCTCCGCTATGCCGAAGAGATGATGACGCTTGTGAATCTCTGATTCGGTCCCCGCGTTGGCACTCTTTGAAGGAAAGAAGAACTAATGGCGACTACTAGAGGAAGAGTTCTCTCAGTCAACGTCGGCCGCGCGCGCGAGTTTGAGTACAACGGCCGCCCTGCCAAAAGTGCCATCTGGAAAGCGCCTGTCGTCGGTCGTATTGCAGCTCGTGGTGTAAATCTTGAAGGAGACGAGCAGGCGGATCGCAAAGCCCACGGGGGCCCCGATAAAGCAGTCTACGCATACGCCATCGAAGACGCTCGATGGTGGGAACAGGAGCTCGGTCGATCCCTCCGATACGGCGAGTTTGGGGAAAACCTCGCGACGCAAGGGATAGAGGTAAACGATGCGCTCGTCGGCGAGCGTTGGGAGATCGGAAGTGCTGTTTTCGAGGTATCCGAACCGCGCGTGCCTTGCTGGAGACTTGGAGTTCGGATGAATGACGAGATGTTTCCGCGCCGCTTTACCAAGGCGTTGCGACCCGGGACATACCTACGAATAGTTGTCGAAGGTGATTTGGCCGCCGGAGACGAGATTCGCGTGATTCATAGACCGGACCATGATGTCACCATCCGGGATGTATTTCGCATCTACACTAGTGATCGAAATGAGATCAAGCGGTTAGTTGCTATCCCTCAGATCTCCGCGAGCTGGCGACGATGGGCTCAAATCTTGCTTGAGAAGGCCCAACACCGCCCCCTAAGCGAGAGTGCATTGCGAAGGTCTAGATAAGTTATTGAACAAGGAGGATTTATGTCTGTATTACTTGAGGGAAAAACTGCGCTGGTGACCGGGAGCTCACGCGGGATCGGACGGGCGTTCGCCGAACGTCTTGCCGCCGACGGAGCGGCGGTCGTTATCAACTACGCTCGCAACCGCCAACTAGCGCAAGTAGTCGTGGACGGCATCCTTGCGAGAGGCGGCAAAGCTTTTGCTATCCAGGCTGATGTTTCGAAGCCGGCTGAAGTGCGGCGGCTATTCGATGAAGCCCAAAAGATCGCCGGGTCTCTCGACATCGTTGTAGCCAATGCAGGGGTTGTTCTTGAGAAACCTCTCGCCGAAAGCACCGAGGAGGATTACGACTCAGTGTTCAATATCAACGCCAAAGGCGTTTTCTTCACGCTTCAGGAAGCCGCCCGCCGTCTCCGGGACGGTGGTCGCATTGTCGCCGTTTCGACAGGCGGTACGAAGATGCCTTTCGCCAATGTCTCGCTCTATCTTGGAAGCAAAGGGGCCATCGAGCAGTTCGCGCGCGGTCTCTCGCGGGAACTGGGGTCGCGCAACATCACGGTCAACGTTCTGTCTCCAGGATTTACCGATACGGACATGCTCCCCGAGCAGTATCGCGATTATGGCGCGAGTCTGTCGCCCTTCAATCGCATAGGCACCGCGGCGGAAGTGGCCGACGTGGCCGCCTTTCTCGCGAGTGATGAGGCGCGCTGGGTAACAGGACAGAATCTGCAAGCCGGCGGCGGCGTGGTCTAACGAGAGGAAAACCAGATCAAATGGACTTACAACTACAGAAAAAGACTGCTCTGGTTACGGGCGCTACCGGCGGCATCGGCCTGGCAATTGCGCAAGAGTTAGCGCGAGAGGGCGCAGCAGTCACAATCACGGGCCGCGAGCAAGACAAAATCAAGCGAGCACTTCACACAATCGGCAACGGTGCGAAAGGCAGTGTGGCTGATCTAAGTGACAGATCCAGCACCAATACGCTCTTCACTCAATTGCCGCGAGTGGACATCCTGGTAAATAATTTGGGCATCTACGAGCCCAAGCAGTTCGCGGACATCACGGATGAGGATTGGCTGCGGCTCTTTCAAGTCAATGTGATGAGCGGCGTGCGCCTCGCACGCTACTACCTACCAGGCATGCTAGAGCGCAATTGGGGCCGCCTCATCTTCATCAGCAGCGAGTCTGCCATACAGACGCCGCCGGAGATGATTCACTACGGCATGACCAAATCCGCGCAGTTGGCTATCTCACGCGGCCTAGCCGAAACCACCAAAGGTACCGGGGTGACCGTGAACACCGTTATGCCGGGACCGACCAGATCGGAGGGCGCTTTGCAGTTCCTCCGCGACATGTCGACCAACCCAGAGGCAACAGACGCTGATGTAGAAAGAGAATTCTTCGCGAAGCACCGGTCGGGATCACTCCTCCAAAGGCTCATTGACGCGAGAGAGATCGCAACGATGGTAGCCTATCTCGCGAGCCCGCTCTCGTCCGCCACGAACGGAGCGGCGCTACGAGCAGAGGGCGGCCTGCTGCGTTCTATCGCATAAGTTCGGATTATCTAAGAAAGTAAGCGATGCATTCCAATCAATTTGTTGCCGGTGATAATTATTCGAGCGTGACATCGGTCGTCGTAGTTGTGCTTGCCACTTGGCTCGCGCTTGTGTTTCTCCTTGGCGCCGGCGGAGCGTTTGTCAGGCCGCCTGGGACGCCACCATTTCCGATCCTCATCAGCTTCACGGCACCTATCATCTTCTTCCTCATCGCGTTTTGGTGGTCCCATGCCTTTCGCGAATTCGTCTTTGCCGTTGACCTTCGCCTCGCGACGGGAATCCAGGCTTGGAGATTTGCCGGACTCGGGTTTCTGGCACTCTACGCGCATGGTGTGCTGCCGGGCCTCTTCGCATGGCCCGCCGGGCTCGGCGATATCGCGATCGGGGTTACAGCACCATGGGTCGTACTCGCGCTCATCCGCCGGCCCAGCTTTGCCGCCAGCAAAGCATTTGTAGTCTGGAATCTACTTGGGATATCGGATCTCGTCGTCGCCGTCAGTACAGGCGCGCTCAGCTCCGCGCTCGCCTTGGGTGTTGCTGGAGAAATAACAACCGCTCCGATGGCTCAATTACCGCTCGTGCTCATTCCGGCTTACTTCGTACCGCTCTTTATCATGCTACACCTAACCTCACTCTTTCAGGCACGCTCTTTGAAGTTCGAAAAGGGTGCCCGCTTAGCTCCGGTATTAAAGGACGCGCGAGCATGAATCAGGCTGGCCCTATTTTTCGGAAGCCCAATCCTTTCGTGCGGATCCTCAACAAGGCTTTCGACGCTCTGGTAGGGCTCGGCATCGGACTGCGCCACAATTATCTCGTGCAGGTGCCCGGCCGCAGAACGGGCCGCGTGTATTCGACTCCCATCGACCTCCTGGAGTTCAATGGGAGACGTTTGTTGCTCCCCGAGGACGCACACAATGGGTGCGGAATGCTGAGAGTGGGGGCGAAGTCGTTCTAAAGAAAGGGACCCAGCATGAGAAATTCCGCATTCGGGTCGTTCCAAACGAGGAGAAACCGGAGATCCTGAAGGCGTATCTTGATCGCTTCAAGTTAACTGTCCAACGCTATTTTCCGGTAGAAGCAGGTTCCGAGCCGCGCGCTTTTGCTGAGATGGCCGAACGGTATCCGGTTTTTGAGTTGCTTCAGGGTGAGCGCGCTTAGATCACGCGAATGACAACTCCGATCGTGATGCTCGTTTTGATGATGGCACCCTATCTCGTACTCCGCGCACTGTCAGTCGTCACGCATCGTGATTTCAATGCTGAGGGCGCTGCGGCCATCGGACTTAGCATTTTGTTCATTTTCACAGGCATGGGACACTTCGCTGAAACCGAACCCATGGCGCAAATGTTGCCACCTTGGGTACCTGAGCGAGTCCTTCTCGTTTATTTGACGGGAGTCCTGGAGCTCGCAATCGCCGCTGGCTTCCTTATGCGAAAGTCCAGGCGAGTCACGGGATGGGTTGCTACCGCCGTCCTCGTTTTGTTCTTTCCAGTAAACATCTACGCGGCAATCAACCACGTCCCCATGGGCGGTCACGCATGGGGTCCCGTTTATCTTCTCATTCGGGCCCCGCTTCAAGTCATTATCTTATTCTGGATATATTGGTTCACGATCAGGCGCCCTAATCACGGTAAAGGAAAGGAGATCGCCAATGTTTTCAGAAAAAGAGAGCGCGTATCTGAAGTCCCAACGTTTGGCAAGGATCGCCACTGCCTCTAAAGAGTCGCAACCAGATGTCGCTCCTGTGGGCTTCGATTTCGACGGTACGTACTTCTATGTCGGGGGATACAATCTCTCCAAGACTTTGAAGTACAAGAACGTTCAAAATAATCCGAAAGTGTCGCTGGTCATTGACGACCTGGAGAGCATAAACCCGTGGAGGCCACGAGGCATTAAAATTCATGGAATCGCAGACCTCATCGCACATAAAGGGTATGCCGGCCCTGGAACCTATATAAGGATCAAGCCGAAGGAGATGCGGAGCTGGGGAATCGAGGAGCCAGGGATGAAGAAAACCAAAGCGACGGAGGATTGAATCGCTCATCCAGACTAGGGGTCTAATCCACGTTCTACCGGAGACGCGCCAACGATTATTTCAATTGTCTATATGCGAGGTGATGCAATGAAGCTCTACTACAATCCGCGAAGCCGCGCGGTGCTCGCCAAATGGATGCTTGACGAGTGCGGCGCCGCGTATGAAATCGTTCCCATCGACTTTGAAAAACGGGAGCACAAGGCGCCCGAGTTTCTTAAGATCAATCCGGCGGGCAAGCTGCCCGCCCTTGTCGATGGCGACTCTAAGATCTTCGAAAACGCGGCGATCTGCCTCTATCTCGGCGACAAGTTTCCCGAAGCCAACCTCGCTCCGAAGATCGGCGCTCCGGAGCGCGGCCGCTACCTCTCTTTGATGGTCTACTCGACCTCTCAACTCGAACCCGCCATGGGCGACGTCGTGCTGGGTATGCAGACGCCGCCCCAACGCGGCTGGACGGATCTCGAGACAGCCAAGGACGTGATCGAAGGCGAGCTGGGCGACGGACCCTACCTGTTCGGTGACTGGTTCACCGCCGCCGACGTGATGATCGGCTCGATGTTCATCTGGAAGCGAATGTTGGGCGGCTCGCCGGAACGGCCGAAGTTGGAGGCTTACGTGGATCGTCTCCTTAAGCGTCCCGCAGCGCCGAGAATTGGCGGATGACCATATTATTCAACGCATCCGCTAAACAAAATGAAATAGGAGGCTAAAAGCTATGTCCGATTCATTTCAAGGCGGCTGCGCCTGCGGCGCCATTCGATACGTTTGCGCAGCTAAACCGGTCGTCTCTTTCAACTGCCATTGCAGGGCGTGTCAAAGATTTACGGGATCCGCCTTCATCTCGGGCATTCTCGTACCCGCAGTCGCATTTAAGCTGACGCGCGGCGAGCCGACCTATTACACCCGCCAAGGCGATAGCGGCGGCGACATCAACCGCGGTTTTTGTGCCGTTTGCGGTTCACCGGTGGTAGCTCGTTTTTCGCGCATGCCTGATTTGATCGGGATCCCCGCCGCAAGCTTCGATGAGCCCTCGTGGCACAAGCCCACGATCGATATGTTTACTTCAAGCGCTCAGCCGTGGGACTACATGAACCCGGATTTGCCTAAATTCCCGGAGGGACCGGATTCAACAAGGTAGTCACGTCGGCGCGGGTCATCATGCGATTGCGTTAAGGTCGAGACGATGTCGCCGGTCATCTCCATATCGAATCTGACCAAGACCTACGCTTCGGGCCTTCAGGCGCTGAAGAGCATCGACCTCGAGATCCGCAAGGGTGAGATCTTCGCCCTGCTGGGTCCCAACGGCGCGGGGAAGACGACGTTGATCAGCATCGTCTGTGGGATCGTCACGCCGACCTCGGGAGTTGTGCTCGTCGATGGCCACGACATCCTGCGTGAATATCGCGCGGCCCGATCGAAGATCGGCCTCGTGCCGCAGGAACTTACCACGGATATGTTCGAGACCGTGTGGGCGACGGCGAACTTCAGCCGCGGGCTGTTCGGACGCGCGCCGAATCCGGCGCACATCGAGAAAGTCCTGCGCGACCTATCACTATGGGAGAAGCGCGATGACAAGATCATGACCCTCTCGGGCGGCATGAAGCGGCGCGTATTGATCGCCAAGGCCCTGTCGCATGAGCCCGATATCCTTTTCCTCGACGAGCCGACGGCGGGCGTGGACGTGGAGCTGCGCCGCGACATGTGGGCGCTGGTGCGGCGTATGCGCGAAGGCGGCGTAACCATCATCCTGACCACCCACTACATCGACGAGGCGGAGGAGATGGCGGATCGGATCGGAGTAATCCACAAGGGTGAGCTGATCGTCGTCGAAGAGAAAATCAAGCTTATGGAAAAGCTCGGCAAGAAACAACTGACGCTTAGCCTGCTGGAACCGCTAGCCTCGATTCCCCTGGAGCTGAGCGACTGGAGACTCGCGCTCAAGGCCGCCGGGCACGAGCTGGAATACACCTTTGACACCAACGACGAACGCAGGGACATTCCGACCTTGCTCAAGCGGTTGAGCGATCTCGGAATCGGGTTCAAGGACCTGAACACCAACCAAAGCTCGCTCGAAGACATCTTCGTCAGCCTGGTGAGCGACCGCAAATGAGCTCGGCAGCGAACACATTGGCATTCAATCGGTACGCGGTCTGGGCCATTTACAGGTTCGAGATGGCCCGGGCGGGGCGCACTCTGCTTCAGAGCCTGGTGACGCCCGTGATCACCACCTCGCTCTATTTCGTAGTCTTCGGCGCCGCGATCGGCTCGCGCATCACCGAGGTGGACGGCGTCGCATACGGCGCCTTCATCGTGCCGGGGCTGATCATGCTGTCGCTGTTCACCGAGAGCATTTCCAATGCCTCGTTCGGCATCTACTTTCCCAAGTTCACGGGCACGATCTACGAGCTGTTGTCCGCGCCGGTGTCCTATCTGGAGATCGTCATCGGCTACGTCGGCGCTGCGGCGACTAAGTCGATCATCCTGGGCCTGATCATCCTGGCGACGGCTACGCTGTTCGTGCCGATAAAGATTTTGCACCCCGGCTGGATGATCGCTTTCCTGGTACTGACGGCGACAACCTTCAGCCTGTTCGGCTTCATCATCGGCATCTGGGCGAAAGGGTTCGAGCAGCTCCAGTTTATACCGATGCTCGTCATCACACCCCTGACGTTTCTGGGCGGCGTCTTCTATTCGATCGACATGCTGCCGGCGGCGTGGCGCACCGTCACGCTGTTCAATCCGGTCGTCTATCTGATCAGCGGCTTCCGTTGGAGCTTCTACGAATCGGCGGACGTGAGCGTCGGAGTGAGCCTGGCAATGACCTTGGGATTTTTCGCGATCTGCCTGATGGTGGTTGGTTGGATTTTCAAGACGGGGTATCGGCTGAAGAACTGAGAGTGGGAGGGAGAACTCTCATCAGTACCACCGACCACAAGAAAATCGACAACGTTCTCGGCAAGTCAATGCAAAGCGTGATTTTGGTTACCAAGGCGACCGGCAATGTCAGTCGACACGTCGTGTCCCAGCTGCTGCGCACTGGCGCCGCTGCAAAATGATGTTCGAAAGTATCCCAAAAAAAATCAACGAAAGTGTCCTGAAAGCCCTTGCTCATTCGTCGTATAACAAAGTAGCCGACTGGCAAGACGTTGAACTGTATATGAAACCAACGGGTCGGGTTTAATCCGACGGAAAAAGGAGAAAAGACTATGGCACTCGAACTTTATTGGGGTAGCGGCAGCCCGTTCGCGTGGCGCGTGATGTTGACACTCGAGGTCAAGGGCGTGCCCTACGAGTCGAAACTCTTGGAGTTTTCGAAAGAAGACCACAAATCGTCCGGATATCTCAAGCTGAACCCGCGCGGGAAGGTGCCTACCTTAAAAGATGAAGACTTCGTGCTCTACGAGTCACTCGCGATCATGGCCTATCTCGATCGAAAATATCCGGACCCGCCGATCTGCGGCAGAAACCCGCAGGAGACCGGGCAGATATGGCGGTCGATCTCGGAAACCGAGTCTTACCTGGGTCTTCCCGGCACTAAACTGGTTACGTCGATCTTTTTCGGCAAGGGGCTGGAAAAAACCGATGAAATTCAGACGGCCGCCGCAGCGATACGCGAAGAACTGAAGCGCGTGGACACGGCTCTTGCCGATTCCGACTGGCTTGTCGGATCACAAGTCTCAGCCGCGGACATCGCGCTATTTCCTCTGATTCAGCTCATTTTGCGCGCGGCGTCCAAAGATGCGGCGAAACCTCTAAAACTGGGCTTGCTTCCGCTAGCTCAGAGCTACCCAAACATCGCTGCTTGGGTGAGACGGGTAGAGGCAATCCCCGGCTACGAAAAGACTTACCCGCCCCATTGGAAATAGCTTTTTGATTCACATGTCCCAAAAGATCTTGCTCATTTGTCGTATGAATGAAGCGAAACAAAATAAGGGGGTTTAATATGGAAAACCATAAGGTCGTTTCGAGAGACGAGTGGCTCGCCGCGCGGCTCGAGCTGCTCGAGGCGGAGAAGGAGCTGACGCGGCGCAGCGACGAGCTGGCGCGGCGGCGGCAGGAGCTGCCGTGGGTTCGGATCGACAAGGAGTATCGATTCGAGACCGACGAGGGGAGCGCCTCGCTGGCAGACCTCTTCAGAGGGCGCTCGCAGCTTCTCATCTACCACTTCATGTTCGGGCCCGACTACACGGCGGGGTGTCCGGCCTGCTCGGCGATCGCGGACGGGTTCGACGGCTTCGTCGTCCACCTGGCAAACCACGACGTCACGCTTTCGGCGGTGTCGCGGGCGCCTCTCGCGAAGCTGCAGGCGTACAAGCGGCGGATGGGGTGGACGTTCCCCTGGGCGTCCTCGCTCAGCAGCGACTTCAACTTCGACTTCAACGTCTGGTTCACCGAGGAGCAACAGCGCGAGGGAGGCATCGAATACAACTACCGGCGCGAGGCGGCGTGGCAGTTGCGCGGCGGCGAGGGGCCTGTCGCCG
>DASYRN010000019.1:0-8535 GCA_036004365.1 Binatia bacterium | reverse complement strand
GATGGTCAATGAGCCCGATTCGCGTGAGAAAGTAAGCTACAATGGGAAGCTGGAAGGTGACTCCAAAGGCCAGCAATAATCTCGACGAGAAAGAGAGATATTCTCCGATCCTGATCGCGGGTCGGATGCCGAGGGCCTGATAACGCCGGAGCAAGAAGCCGTATCCCAGATTGAAAATCACTTCATAACAAAACCAAGCTCCCATAAGAAAGAAAAGAGTTCCGAAAAAGACGAACTTCCGAGCGTAGTGCTTCTCATGCTCGTACAATCCGGGAGCGACAAATCTCCATGCCTGCCAGAGAAGCACCGGGAAGGCGAAGAAAATCCCTCCGATGAAGGCAACCTTGATCTGGGTAAAGAAAGCCTCGGGCACTGCGGTGCCGATCAACGTGACTCCCGGGACCTCCATCCGCAATAGCGGAAGGGTCAGGAGAGAAAAGATCTCATCTGCAAAGGCATAGCAGCCACCGAAGGCCAGCAGGACAGCCAGAAAAGAGCGGATCAAACAGGAGCGCAACTCCTCCAGATGACCCGTAAAAGGCATTCGGGCATCATCGGAATGCCCGCTACCTTGATGGTTTTTCACTTTCTATGGTCTGGGTGGCTGAGGGGGGATCGGAGGAAGACGCTTCTGCTTTCTTCCCGAGCAAAGGGTCATCGACGTTTGTGGCTTGAGCCGAGCTGTCGTCTACTTCACGTTCGATCTGGCGAAACTCGTCCTTCAATTCGTCGGTAGCGCGGCGAAACTCCGAGAGACCCTTGCCCAAAGCCCGGGCAATCTCTGGAAGCCTCTTCGGCCCGAGAACGATCAACGCAACCGCAAGGATCAAGATCAGTTCTGGCATGCCGATGCCGAACATGGTTTTCCTCTATTCGTAGGCTAGTCCATTTCCTATCCATTGGCAAGCAACGAATTTGACAGGGAGATCAGAGAGAAACTCGCATTAAAGCCGATCTCCGGAAGACCTTGACACCCGGTACACTCTTGGGATAAACGTACTACACTTTTATGAGGAAAGTCCTGGTCGTGGAAGATCACCCGGATATGCGTGAACTTCTTGTTTGGCAGATGGAGTTGATGGGTTTCTCTGCGATTCCTGCCAAACACGGAAAAGAGGGAGTCGAGAAGGCCATGGAAGAAAAGCCTCAGTTGATCCTTATGGACATCATGATGCCGGTAATGGATGGGCGTGAGGCGACCCGGATCCTGCGCTCCAATCCAGTCACGCAGGACATTCCGATCCTGGCAGCAACCGCACTTTTCAGAGAATCGGAACTTAATTCCTGTATTGAGGCAGGGTGCAACGATTATCTCGTCAAACCTTTCACCTTTCAGGAGCTTCGGGGGAAGATTCAAGAGTACGTGCCCATGCCAGAGGACGCCATCCAATAACCTCCCTCCAGAACCTCCTTACCTTCCTCTCTCATTTCGTAGATACTCAATCCGTACGTTTCCCATGTGTCAGAGGGAAAAAGCGATCTCGATTGTAAAGCGCCTGCGCGAAAAGGGCTATGAAGCCTATCTCGCCGGAGGCTCCGTTCGGGACGATCTGCTGGGAAAGTCTCCGCAAGACTTCGACATCGCCACAGATGCGCGGCCTGAAGCGATTCAGAAGATCTTTGCGCATACCATGGAGGTGGGAACGCAGTTCGGTGTGGTCCTCGTCATCCTCGAGGGGGAACCTTTCGAAGTCGCAACTTTTCGTTATGACGGTCCCTATCTCGACGGACGCCGGCCCAGTACCGTTCGCTTTGCGAGCATGAAGGAGGATATCTTCCGGCGCGATTTCACGATCAACGGAATGATGTATGACCCGATCGAAGCTCGGGTCATCGATTTGGTCGGGGGCAGAGAGGATCTGAATCGTCGCGTCATCCGGGCCATAGGAGATCCTGATGAACGGTTTCGGGAGGATCGCCTCCGGATGGTGCGGGCTGTGCGCTTCGCCGCAAGCCTTGACTTCACAATTGAAGAAAACACCTTGAGAGCCATCCGGAGCCACGCTCCGACAATAACCCAGATCTCTTGGGAAAGAATTGGCGAAGAAGTCACCCGTATTCTCACCGAGGGGGGCGCCAAAAGAGGCTTCGAGCTCCTGGATGCATCCGGGCTGCTCAGTCCGATCTTGCCGGAGATCACGGCCATGAAAGGAGTAGAGCAGACCCCGGACTTTCATCCTGAAGGCGATGTCTTCACCCACACGCTCTTGACGTTAGGCCATCTCAGAGTCAGCAGTGAGCAGTCAGCAGTGGCCAGTGATCCAACCTCTCACCCCTCACCTCTTACCCCTTACCCATCAGAGAGCCTTGCCTACGCCTGCTTGCTGCATGATGTCGCAAAGCCTCTCTGCATAAACAAAGAAGGGGACCGCATCACCTTTTACAGCCACACGGACAAAGGGGCAGAAATCGCTGTTGAGATCCTCAAACGGCTAAAGCGCAGTCGGGCCGTCTGGGAAAGGGTCGCCTATTTGGTCAAGAACCATCTCCGCCACACCCAGGCGCCCAAGATGCGGCTCAGCACGCTCAAGCGTTTTCTGAGGGAGGAAGGAATCCACGAGCTCTTAGAGCTTACGCGGATCGATGCTCTGGCCGCAAACGGCGACCTCCGATACTATGATTTTTGCAGAAAAAAAATGGCCGAACTCAAGGAGGAGGAGATCCGTCCGCAACCGCTTCTCGGAGGCCAAGACCTGATCGAGATGGGTTTTTCACCCGGGCCTCTCTTCAAAAAGATACTCAAGGAAGTTGAGGAGGCGCAATTGGATGGAGAGATCAACACCCGACAAGAAGCTTTGGAATGGGTCAAGAGTCGCTATAAGCCTTGAAAAGTTTTCCTCTGCCCTAGCAGGCTCTGAAAAAGTGGCTTCCATGCTTCGACAGGGCTCAGCATGAACGGAAATCTTCAATATTTTCAAACCTTCCTCCGTTCGCCTTGAGCTTGTCGAAAGGTGAACGGAGAGTTTTTCAGAGCCTCCTAGTTCTATGAAACCAATGAGACAGGAGCGCAAATTCTCTTGACGATGGATCGGATCTCTGGAAGCCTGCTTGCTCTCTTTGCGCTGTGGGTCATTTGGGAGAGCCGCAATCTTCCTTTTGGGACCTTTCGAAATCCGGGCCCCGGCTATATGCCGATCTTGCTTGCGTCGGCTCTGCTACTCTTCAGTGTAGTAATCGCCTTGACAGGAGGTAAAGCCGAGCGGCTGACATCGATCGGATGGAAGGAAATTTCTCACGCCACTGCTGTACTGGCTGCTTGCATCTTTGCGGCGCTGGGAATGGAGCGATTCGGATATCGCCTTACCGTTCTGTTAGTCGCCGCGGTTCTTCTTAAGGCCATCGAGAGGAAGAGTTGGTTCTTAACGATAACTCTCGCCGTGACACTCGCTTTCGGCACTTTTTACGTCTTTTACACACTCTTACGAGTCCCTCTTCCATTTGGACCTTTAGGAATTTGAAGGCACCTTGCAAGCCTGTAGATGACCATGACCGAGACACTACAGAACCTCTACCTCGGATTTACCGTCGCCCTCGCTCCCGGCATGCTGTTATACGCCTTCATTGGATGCCTCATTGGGACCTTGGTGGGCGTCCTGCCCGGCGTGGGTCCGCTGGCGGGAATCAGTCTGCTCTTACCCGCCTCTTTCGGACTGGATGCCACTTCGGCAATTGTCCTTCTCGCTGGCATCTACTACGGCGCCATGTATGGAGGCTCCACGACTTCTATTCTCATGCGCATACCGGGAGAGGCTGCCTCGGTGATGACCTGCATCGACGGCTACGCCATGACCCGAAAGGGTCGAGGCGGGGCAGCCCTGGCGATAGCAGCGGTCGGCTCCTATGCCGCTGGGACCGTCAGCGTCATCGGTCTTATGTTGATGGCGCCTCCCCTGGCCCGTTTTGCGCTTCGCTTCGGGCCGCCAGAATATTTCGCCCTGCTGCTTCTCGGCCTTCTTGTCCTCGCGTACATGAGTGGAGGGTCGTTGCCAAAGTCGCTCGCCATGGCTCTCTTGGGACTGCTCTTAGGAATGATCGGCATAGATCCTATGACCGGATATTTCCGATTTCATTACGGGTTGGTAGAGCTCGGAGATGGCATCGGTGTGGTTCCGGTAGCCGTCGGCTTGTTCGGTCTCTCGGAAATCCTCCTGACTGCAGGACAGGCTGCCCCCGAAGTGATCAAACCCCGACTCCGCGAGCTTTTGCCCTCCCGTCGGGAATGGAAGGATTCGGCATGGCCGATTGCACGGGGAACCCTGCTCGGGTTTCTCATTGGCATCATCCCGGGTTCTGCTCACATCATTTCTTCTTTTGTCTCCTATGCGGTCGAGCGCCGTCTCTCCAAGCATCCTGAGCGTTTTGGCCAGGGCGCGGTGGAAGGCGTCGCAGGTCCAGAGTCCGCAAACAACTCTGCCACCTCCGGCGCTTTTGTCCCCATGCTTGCCCTTGGAGTTCCCTCGGGGCCGATTCCAGCCGTCATGTTGGCGGCCATGATGGTTCATGGAATTTCGCCCGGTCCGCTACTCATCCAGCAGCAGCCAGAGCTTTTTTGGGGCTTCATCGCCAGCATGTATGTGGGAAATATCGTTCTTCTCATTCTGAATCTGCCGCTGGTCGGGCTCTTCGTTAATATCCTCCGAATTCCTTATCCGATCCTCTATCCATCTATCCTTGTCTTCTGCCTCCTTGGAGTTTATGCAGTCAATGGAAGCGTCATCGATATCTGGATCATGACGATGATGGGCGCATTGGGATATCTCCTGCGGAAGTTTGACTTTGAGACGGCGCCGATAGTATTGGGTCTAGTGCTGGCTCCCATGTTGGAGATGAGCTTTCGCCAGTCGCTTTCCATGTCGTCCGGGAGCTATGCCGTCTTTGTAAACCGACCTATCGCTCTGGTCATGCTTGCTTTCGGCGTGTTGTTGCTTGTGCTCAGCTTGCGACCTCTGGTAGCGGAGAACTGGCGCAAGGCGCTTGGCCTTCAGGGCGGTGCCAATCTCGAAGAGAAGAATAGTTCATCCCCTTGAAAGGAGGGAAAAATGATGACCGCTCGTTTTTTCATCGCCGCTTTGGCGATCCTGTTCACTCTGTCACATGGGACCGAGGCCCAGGAGAAGTATCCTAACCGCAACATCACCGTAGTGGCTCCTTTTCCACCCGGAGGCGTGGCCGACCTCACCGCTCGGCCCGTGGCGTCTGTCATGGAGAAGATACTCAAGAATCCCGTTGTAGTCGTCAACAAGACCGGTGCAGCGGGTGCGGTGGGAATGTCCTACGTGGCGAACAGCAAGCCAGATGGTTATACGCTTCTGCTTGCGCTTTCCAGCATCTCCATCATCCCGGAGGCAGACAAGCTGTTTGACCGCAAGCCGGCCTACAACATGGATCAGCTGGTTCCGATCGCGCTGATCTCCGCGGACCCCACGATCTTTGTCGTTCATGCGGATCGTCCATGGAAGAGCGTGAAGGAGTTTGTAGCAGACGCAAAGAAGCGCCCTGGAGAGATTTCATTTTCTTCGTCGGGAGTCTATGGGACCCTGCACATGGCCATGGAAATGTTGATGCATTCCGCCGACATCAAGCTCAAGCATGTGCCCTATGGCGGAGCCGGACCGGCTCTGACTTCAATCCTCGGTGGGCATGTGGACACGTTGGCTTCCGGGCCGGCCGTGGTCATTCCTCAAATTAAGGCGGGCAAGCTCCGCCCGCTGGCCGGTTGGGGAACCAAGCGGGTAGCTTCACTTCCCGAGGTGCCCACTTTTAAGGAGCTGGGCTACGATATCGAGTTCTATATCTGGGCCGGCCTGTTTGCGCCCAAGGGGACCCCAGAGCCGGTGTTGAAGACACTTCGCAGTACTGTCGGGCAGGTGGTCAAAGATCCTGAATTTATAGCGACTATGGACAAGATCCAGACTCCCATCTCTTACCTAGATGCCCCTGAATTCCAAAAATTCTGGGACAAGGACGCCAAGATGCTTGCCGACGCCATCAAGCGCATCGGCAGATTAGAAATCCAAGAAGCCAAGTAAAGAAACTGGGAAGAAGCAACTTTGAAGGTGGTCGGAAGGGCTGTGCCCCGGGTCGATGGAGTCGAGAAGGTAACGGGTAAAGCACTCTACACGATCGATATCGATTTGCCTGGGATGGCTCATGGAAAAATTCTCCGTAGCCCTTTCGCTCATGCCCGACTGATCAAGATCGACGCCAGCAAGGCTGAAAAGATCCCCGGCGTCATCACGGTCCTGACTCGTGACGACCTCACAGGCCTGAATCCCTATTTCGGCGCTGCCTATAAAGATCAACCTATCGTAGCTGTCGACAAAGTTCGCTACGCGGGCGACCCCGTAGCAGCCGTCGTCGCGGAAAATGAGGCCGCCTCTCAGGAGGGGATTTCGCTCATAGACGTCGAGTATGAAGAGTTGCCTGCGGTGACGAGCCTTGATGAGGCGTTAGCGCCGGGCGCTCCGCTCGTTCACGAGACTCAATCCGCGGGCGGGGAAATGTATGGTCACCCCTACGAGGCGCCAAAGGAATTCAGCGGCACCAATCTCTGCTATCAATTCCACTATGCCAAAGGGGATGTCGCTAAAGGATTTAAAAAATCCGACTACATCTTCGAGAACACCTTCACATTTGCTCGCGTGCAACATTACTCCATGGAGCCTCATGTGACCGTGGCTTCCTTCGAGAGAGATCGGCTCACGCTCTGGGCAGCTACGCAGGAGCCGTTTGCGCTTCGCGAGCATCTGGCAGAGATCTTCGATCTCCCCCTGAGCAAAGTCAGAATCATCGTCCCCTACGTTGGTGGGGGTTACGGCGGGAAATTGGCGGTCAAGATCGAGCCTTTAGTTGCGGCTCTTTCTTGGAAAAGCCGTCGTCCGGTAAAAGTCACACTTACCGTAGAAGAGAGCTTCAAAACCGTCACGCGCCATCCAGCACGCTTTCGCATCAAAACCGGCGTCAGCCGCGACGGATGTTTGATCGCACGCGAGTGCCAAATCCACATGGATACCGGAGCGTATGCCGATGCCGGCCCGAGGGTGACGCAAAAAGCCGGCTACCGCGCACCGGGACCCTACCGGATCCCGCACATCAAGACCAGCGCCTATACGGTCTATACGAATACCGTGCCTGCAGGAGCTTTCCGTGGCTTTGGCACTCTCCAAGTCACATGGGCGTACGAATCTCAAATGGATATCATAGCAGAGAAATTGGGCATGGGTGCTTTGGAGTTCCGTCTCAAGAATCTCCTGAAGAAAGGAGAGGACTACACGCCTGGAGATACGCCTGTCGATTGTGACCTAAGTGAGGGGTTGCTCCGCGCCGCTCGGGCGATCGGTTGGAAGCAAAAGAAAAACTCCAACCGAGGCAAAGGATTGAGCTGTTGCATGAAGGATGGCGGCGGCACCTACAAGGTCTCTGCAGCCGCAGTCAAAATGAACTCTGACGGCAGCGTTGTCCTTTTCACGGGCACGGTGGAGCTTGGCCAGGGAGCCCGCACGGCTCTTAGTCAAGTCATCGCGGAAGAGCTAGGACTATCCCTGCAGCAAGTGAGCGTAGCTCAACTCGACACCGACGCCACTCCTTATGATTCGGCGACCAACGCGAGCAGCTCCATGGTGATCATGGGACTCTGCGTTCAAAGAGCCGCGCGCGATTTGAAAGGTCAGCTTCTACGCCGGGCATCTAAAGTGCTTAAGGCGGGCGCCGACCGTTTGTCCTTGAAGAACGGAAAAATTTACGAACCCGGCGGGCGATCCATCTCTTTCGAGAAACTCATGAAGGAATGTTTTGGCGCGAAGGGCGGGGATATCGTGGGTCGGGGAACCTACCAAGACAGGAAAAGCCCAAAAGCGGTATTGGGCTCACCCACGACCTTTTGGGAAACCAGTTGGGGTGGCGCCGAAATCGAAGTCGATCGAGACACGGGTGAGGTCAATCTGTTGAAATATGTATCGATCGCCGATGTGGGAAAAGCCATCCATCCCGTCCAATGCAAGAGCCAGGATGAGGGGGCGGTAATGTTTGCGATTGGCCATACGTTACTTGAAGAAATGATTTACCAGAATGGCCATCTCCTCAATCCCAATTTAATCGACTATCGCGTGCCGACTCTGCGCAATGTGCCGAATGAATTCCGTACGATGCTTCTTGAGAACCACAACGGCCCCGGTCCCTTCGGATCGAAGGGCATGGGGGAAGGCGGGCTCCTTCCGGTCGCCTCGGCCATCGGGAATGCCCTCTACAATGCTGTCGGAGTCAGGATTTATGACTTGCCTTTAACGCCGGAGAAAGTCTGGCGTGAAATCAGTAAGGCGGGAGGCGTAAGGCGTAAGGGGAAATCCCCTAACCCTTAACCTCTAACCCCTAACGATTTTCCGTCCCAAGTTACTTCAGCCATTCAAATAGCTTCCCCTCGGGAAAAGGTACGTGCAAGGTATAATCAAATAAACCATAGAGAAAGGCCCAGGCGATAGCGGTCAACGTTATCGCGATGGGCCACTTCTCCTTACCGGCAATCTTGAGATAAAGAAT
>DASYRN010000018.1:0-28144 GCA_036004365.1 Binatia bacterium | reverse complement strand
CGACTTCCAGACGAGTCTTACGCGACAGACTTCCATGATGGGCACCGACCTTCCCTTCGCCGAGACGGGCGGTGAGTTGATGAGCCACGCGCTCGACAAGCCTGCGGGTATTGACGAAGACCAAGGTCGTTCGATGCGCCTGGATTTGTTTGACGAGGCGTTCGTAGACCTCATTCCAAATTTCGTGCTTGACTATTGGACCCAACTCTTGATCGGGAACGTCGATCGAAAGGTCAAGGTTCCGACGATGGCCGACATCCACAATGGCGCACGCAGGTTTTCCGTCCGGATCCACATGCTCATTCCCCACCAATAGGCGGGCGATCTCTTCGATCGGTTTCTGAGTGGCGCTGAGCCCGATCCGCTGCAGGGGATGTCCCACCAGGGCACCCAGCCGCTCCAACGAGAGGGCGAGATGGGCTCCGCGCTTGTCGGCGGCGATGGCATGGATCTCATCGAGAATCACGGTCTCGGTTTCTCGAAGAATATTGCGGCTACGTCCAGCGGTGAGAAGAATATATAAGGACTCCGGGGTGGTGATCAGGATGTGCGGGGGCTTGCGCACCATCAATTCTCTCTCCCGCGCGGGCGTATCGCCGGAGCGGACCGCTACTCGAATCTCAGGAAGATTCAAACCTTGCGCCTGCGCCAGACCTAAGATACCCGCAAGGGGCTCGCGAAGATTTTTCTCAATGTCGTTCCCCAATGCCTTGAGCGGCGAGACGTAAACGACACTGACTTTGTCCTCAAGTTTTCCATCGACGGCTCGACAAAGCAGCCGATCGATAGACCAGAGAAAAGCTGCCAAGGTCTTCCCCGATCCCGTCGGCGCAGCTATAAGGGTATCGCTTCCCGCTGCGATATAACTCCAACCTTTTTCCTGCGGGGCGGTGGGTTGAGCGAAGCGCTCATTAAACCAGCGCCAGACAAGAGGATGAAATGAGGTCACTAACATGCCTTGCTAAGCTTGGGGCTAGGGACGAAGTTCGTCCGGAGAAACGGCCAGAAAAAGTAAAACGGAGACGGTTCTTCGAGGTAGAATCAATAGATCAGGTCGCCGATCCGCTCCCAGCGAACCCACCGATCGGTTCCATCCCACGACCAGTAGATCAAAAAGGCCTTGCCTTTGACATCTTCCAGATCGACAAACCCCCAGAAACGACTGTCGTAGCTGCGATCACGGTTGTCGCCCATAACAAAGACATGGTTATCTGGAACTCGCGTCGGACCGTAATCGTCCCTTATGGGGAGCTCTCCTCCGAGTGCGCCTTCGCCCTCGAAGCGAGCATACGGATCTTCCTGGACGACCTTGTTGACATAGACTTTCTTGCCCCGAATCTCCACCACGTCACCCCCTACGCCGATAACACGTTTGATGAAATCCTTCGAGCGATCTTCAGGAAAAATAAAAACGACGACATCCGCGCGCCGCGGAGTTTTGAATTCCACCAGGTACTGATTCCAAAAAGGGATCCTGATGCCGTACGCCAACTTGTTCACGAGAATGTGATCCCCGATCTGGAGCGTCGGAATCATGGAGCCCGACGGAATCTTGAAGGCCTGGACCACAAAGGTTCTGATGAATAACGCCAAGATCAACGCCATTCCGATCGCTTCGACATACTCTCGGAAGGTTGACTTAGCCTTTTTATTCTCTTCCACGGCAGGGATAGAACTCTCTTTTAGCTTATTGACCGACACTAGGGACTCCCACTAAACCTTTAAAGCGGCCAGAAATGCCTCCTGAGGGATCTCCACTCGCCCGACTTGCTTCATCCTCTTCTTACCTTCCTTCTGTCTCTCCAGCAACTTGCGCTTGCGAGTGATATCCCCTCCGTAGCATTTCGCCGTCACGTTTTTCCTTAGCGGTTTAACGCTCTCACGCGCGATCACCCTGCTACCCACGGCTGCCTGGATGACGACCTCGAAGAGCTGCCGGGGGATGAGTTGCCGAATCCGCTGAGCCAAGTCGCGGCCCCGTTGATAGGCCTTGTCCCGGTGAATGATCATCGACATCGCGTCGACCACTTCTCCGTTGATGCGCACATCCAGCTTCACAAGTTCCGAAGATCGATACCCAGCCGGTTCATAATCCATGGAAGCATAACCTCTACTGACGGACTTCAACCGATCGTAAAAATCTACCACAATTTCGTTGAGAGGCAACTCGTAGACCAACATGACCCGCTTGGTTCCGGCGTAATGGATTTCCTTTTGACTTCCCCTTTTCTCCTCGCAGAGTTTCATCACCGCTCCCACATATTCCTGCGGCAGATGAATGGTAGCTAGAATGACCGGCTCTTCGATTTGATCGATTTCCAATTCTGCCGGTAATTTAGCGGGATTGTCAATAAGCAACAACTCTCCAGAGCGAGTGGTGATTCTGTAGACGACCGTGGGAGCCGTGGTGATAAGGCTCAGGCCGAATTCACGCTCCAACCTCTCTCGAACGATGTCCAGATGAAGCAGACCGAGAAATCCGCAACGAAAACCGAATCCCAACGCCTGGGAAGTCTCGGCTTCAAAGGTAAAGGAAGAGTCGTTGAGCCTGAGTTTTTCCAGCGCATCTCGCAGCGTCTGATATTGCCCCGAATCGGCTGGATAGAGCCCGCTGAATACCATCGGCTTCAGCGGCTTGAATCCCGGCAGCGGGTGTACCGCCGGAGTCTCATCGGCCGTAATCGTATCTCCGATGCGGGTCTCGCGGACTTCTTTGATCCCGGCCATGAGAAAGCCTACTTCTCCAGCCCGCATCTCGCCGACCTCGACAGGTCCCGGAGAGAAGATCCCCAAGCGAGCCACCTCGAAGACTTTTCCGCTCGACATCATTCGGATGCGCATTCCCTTGCGAACAAGGCCGTCAAAGATTCTTATCATCACCACTGCGCCGTGGTAGGGGTCGAACCAACTGTCGAAGATCAAGGCACGAAGAGGTGCCTCGGGACTTCCCGTAGGCGGAGGGAAAAGTTCAACGATCCCTTCAAGAATAGCGCCGGTTCCAATGCCCTCCTTGGCGCTGGCCAATATCGCCTGTGAAGCGTCGATGCCGATAATCTCTTCGATCTCTCTTCTTACTCTCTCAGGATCAGCGCTAGGGAGATCGATCTTGTTTATGACCGGAAGGACGGACAGTCCATTGTCCACAGCCAGATGGACGTTGGCGACGGTTTGGGCCTCCACGCCTTGAACCGCGTCCACGACCAAAAGCGCGCCCTCGCACGCCGCCAGGCTGCGGGAGACCTCGTAAGTGAAATCGACATGACCCGGCGTATCGATCAAATTAAGCATGTATTCTTTTCCGCTTCTCGAGCGATACCGCAGCCGCACTGGGCTGGCCTTGATGGTAATTCCGCGCTCTCGCTCCAGTTCCATACTGTCCAAAAACTGATCGGTTTTCTCGCGCTCGCTTACGGCTCCAGTATATTCGAGAATCCGATCCGCCAAGGTCGATTTGCCATGATCGATGTGAGCGATGATGCAAAAGTTTCTGATACTCTCAGCCGTCATGTCTGTCTATACCCATGCGAGAGAAACCGAAGTCGACCCAATATCCTAGGGCTTGCGATAGCTTTCGATGGTTTGCTTCAAACCTTCATGCAGTGGGGTTCGAGGGAGCCAATCCAATATTTTCCTAGCACGCGAGGTTGCCAGAGAGCTGCGCCGCTGCTCTCCCAGCTTCGCCGGCCCATGGACAGCATTGATGTTTGACTGCATGCCTTCCTTAAGCAGCCGGAAAATAGTCACCACGTCCGTCTCTTTCCCCGTACCGATATTCAAGCCTCCCGTGTAGGAGGACTCCATGGCCGCGAGATTAGCTGCTACGACGTCGTCGACATAAACATAGTCGCGCGTCTGCTGGCCGTCACCGTTTATGGTAGGAGGCTTGCCGTCCAGCAGCTGGCCGATAAAAATCGCCACGACTCCAGCCTCTCCCATCGAGTTTTGCCTGGGTCCGTAAACATTGGAATAACGCAGAGCGATATAAGGAATGCCGAACGCCATTTGATAATAGGCGAGGTATTGCTCGCCAGTGAGCTTGCTCACTCCATACGGGCTGGCCGGATTCTTGGGATGTTCTTCGGGCGCCGGAAAAGTTTCCTGCTCGCCGTAGATCGCCCCGCCGGATGAGGCAAAGACGACTTTTTTGATCTTCAAAGATTTGCACCCCTCGAGCACGTGGATGAGCCCCAAGATATTGACCTTGGCGTCGAACAGCGGATCGTTGACCGAGCGCCTGAGATCCATCTGGGCCGCCTGATGGCTTACAACATCAGGCGAGAATCGCGACAGAACCTCCGGTAGAGTCGGATCGAGAAGATCCATATGCTGGAACACCCCCTTCGGGTTGAGATTCTCGCGGCGGCCCGTCGAGAGATCATCGATGACCAAAACCTCATGCCCTTTCGCGACATAGGCATCGACAATATGGGAGCCGATAAAACCTGCGCCGCCCGTAACAACAATCTTCATTCAGCTTTGTCGCTCAGCTTTTTTTTAAAATAGTCGATGGTCTTGCGCAGTCCTTCATCGATCGGGACTTGAGGCTCCCAGCCGAGCATCTCCTTCGCTCGGCTAATGTCAGGCTGGCGTACTTGGGGATCGTCCTGGGGCAACGGCTCGAAAACAATGGGGCTCGATGAACCCGTGAGTTCAAGGATTTTTCTTGCAAATTCCAAAACGGTCATTTCATGCGGGTTACCCAAATTGACAGGGAGATGGTAATCCGCTTCAAGCAAGCGGTGAAGGCCATGAACGAGATCGTCGACGTATACAAAGCTCCGTGTTTGGGTCCCCTGTCCATAGACCGTGAGCCCCTTGCCTCTCAAAGCCTGGCCGATGAAGTTCGGGACCACACGGCCGTCGTTCATTCTCATGCGCGGTCCGAAGGTATTGAAGATCCTCACGATGCGGGTTTTAAGGCCGTGATAACGGTGATAGGCCATAGTCATCGCTTCGGCGAAGCGCTTGGCCTCGTCATAAACCCCACGCGGACCGATGGGGTTCACATTGCCCCAATAATCTTCCTTCTGGGGTTTCACAAGAGGATCGCCGTAAACTTCCGAAGTCGAAGCAAGAAGAAAAACTGCATTTTTTTCCATGGCCAGCCCTAAGGCGTTGTGGGTTCCGAGCGACCCCACCTTGAGCGTTTGAATGGGCATCTCAATGTAATCGACCGGGCTCGCCGGCGAGGCGAAGTGCAGGACCATATCGAGAGAGCCATCGACATGAATGAACTGACTCACGTTGTGCTCGACGAAGATAAACCGGGGATGAGAAGAAAGAAGAGCCAGGTTTTCTCTGCTTCCGGTGGAGAAATTATCCATGCAAATAACTTCATCTCCGCGTCTGAGAAAGCTCTCGCAGAGATGCGAGCCGATGAAGCCAGCCCCGCCTGTGATGAGAACTCTAGCCATCGCTTCTTCCGATGGAATAGTAAACGAACCCCATCTTCCTGAGTTCCTGGGGATCGTAGATGTTGCGGCCGTCGAAAATGACCGGGTTTTTGAGCTGCTGTTTGATATGTTCGAAGTTCGGCCGGCGAAACTCATTCCATTCGGTCACGATCACAAGCGCGTCCGCGTCTTTCAACGCGTCGTAATTCCGCCGGTAATATCCGATGCGGTCGGCGAAGACTTTCTTCGCTTCCTCCATCCCCTCAGGATCATAAGCCTGAACTTTTGCTCCGGCTTTCAGGAGAGATTCGACGACGACGATCGAAGGGGCATCCCTCATATCATCCGTGCGCGGCTTGAACGAGAGTCCCCAGAGAGCCAAGGTGCGCCCCGAGAGTTTGGACCCGAAATGACGCTTGACTTTTTGCACCAACGTCATTTTCTGTTGTTCATTGACGTCTTCCACAGCCCTAAGCAGGGCCATCTCGAGATCGGGCTTTCCCATAGCGATCATCGCCCGGATGTCTTTCGGAAAACAAGAGCCCCCGTAGCCCGCGCCCGGGAAGATGAAGTGAGGTCCGATGCGCCGGTCCAGACCTATGGCCCGCCTGACCTCACCAACATCGGCGCCGACCTTCTCGCATAGTCTCGCCACCTCGTTAATGAACGATATTTTCGTCGCCAGCATAGCATTGGCGGCGTATTTGCTCATCTCCGCACTTCGCCTATCCATCACGATAATCGGATTTCCGGTCCGGACGAACGGCTCGTAGAGTTCGTTGAGAACCGCGAGCGCCTCAGCGTCTTGACCGCCGAGAACGATGCGGTCCGGCTTCGTGAAGTCCTCAATCGCCGCGCCTTCCTTCAAAAACTCCGGATTGCAAAGGACGGCAAACGCATGGGGAGCAACGTCTCGAATAACCTTCTCGATCTCATCCCCTGTGCCCACGGGCACGGTACTTTTGTTGACGATAATCTTGTAACCGTTCATGGCCCCAGCGATCGATTTGGCCGTCGCCAGGACGTGTTCTACATTGGCCTTACCGTCCACTCCCTGCGGAGTCCCGACAGCGATAAAGATGATAGCGGACTGCTTGACCGCTCTCGCCAGATCCGTGCTGAAGGATAGTCTCTGTTCTTCGGCGTTGCGGCGCACAAGCTCTTCTAGCCCCGGCTCATAGATGGGAACCCTGCCTGACTTTAAGGCAGAGATCTTGGCTTCATCGATATCGACACAGATCACATCGTTGCCACTCTCAGCGAAACAGGTGCCGGCGACAAGTCCCACGTATCCGGTCCCAACGATTGCGAGATTCAAAGCGATCTCCCTTCCCCTAAAACTTCCTTGACAACATAGATGGGCTTGTCCTGCGATTCGTGATACGTCCGCGACAACATTTCTCCCAATAGACCCATGGTGATAAATTGAAAGCCGATGAAAATCAAAAGCACCGCTAGTAAAAGCAGGGGCCGCCCTCCGATCGCCGAACCGTAAAAAAGTTTTTGAACTGTAAGATAGAGCGCGATAAGAAAACCCCCACCACCGCTCGCCAGACCCAAAAATCCGAAGACATGCAGTGGCCGCGTCGCATAACTAAGCATAAACTTCACGGTCAATAGGTCAAGAATAACACGAAGCGTGCGCGAAATCCCATATTTTGATCTTCCCCAACGCCGCGGTCGATGATGGACCATGATCTCCGCAATGCGGGCGCCCCGCTCATAGGCCATCACTGGAATAAACCGGTGCATCTCACCGTATAATTTCAAATCCTTCGCCACGTCGCGCCGCATCGCTTTCAGCGTGCAACCGTAGTCATGCAACTTGACCTGCGTCGTCCAGGAAATCAACGCATTGGCAATTTGCGACGGGAACTGGCGACTCAAAAATGGATCGTGGCGCGGGAAGCGCCACCCGCTGACCAAGTCGAATCCTTCGTCGATTTTGTTCAGCAAGGTTGGAATATCCTTGGGATCGTTTTGACCGTCGCCGTCCATCGCGATCACGACCGCGCCCTTTGCATAGGCAAGTCCCGCGGCGATCGCTGCGGTCTGCCCAAAGTTGCGCTTCAGCCGCACGACTTTAATTTTCGGCTCGTTCTCGTGAAGGCGCAGGAGGATCGGGTACGTCCCATCCGTGCTGCCATCGTCGACGAGAATCACTTCGTATTTTTTTTCCAAAGGCCCGAGCACCGACCGGGTCTCTCGAATGAGCGGCTCGATACTCTCTTCCTCATTGTAAACCGGGATCACGATCGAGAGGTCCATGATCAAGTGTGGAAGTCCGTTAGCTCGATGAAGCGGCGGTACCTCTCTTCGATCTCCGGGAGTGAGAGTTTAGTCAATCTCCTGAGGCCAAAATCTTCCACCGTAAAGGAGGCCACGACAGAGCCGTAAACGATGGCCTGCCGCAGGCTCCTCTGACTGCCGTCCTGGGAGCGCGCGAGGTGGCCCAGAAATCCTCCGGCGAAGGAATCTCCGGCTCCTGTTGGGTCAAACACTTCCTCAAGCGGGTAGGCAGGGGTGGCAAAAATGGAGGAGTCGGAGAACTGCAAAACCCCGTACTCGCCGCGCTTGATGAGGACTACTTTGGGCCCCATTTTGAGAATCGACCGAGCTGCACGGACCATATTGTGCTCTTCGGTCAACAACCGCGCCTCCGAATCATTGATGACCAGAATCTCTACGCGCGCCAAAACTTTCTTTAGCTCCGCATGGCTTCCCTGAATCCAGTGATCCATTGTGTCACAAGCCACGAGACGGACTTGCCGCAGTTGATTCAGAACTTCTGTTTGCATCGTCGGATCGATGTTGCCTAGAAAGACGTATTCGGCGTCGCGATAGGATTCCGGTAGACGAGGGACGAAGCCGGATAGCACGTTCAAGTGAAGCTCGATTGTGTCCCTTACGTTGAGGTCCTCATGGTAGCGCCCACGCCAGTGGAAAGTCGCTCCCTTGTCTCGTGTCAGCCCTTCCAGGTCTATCCCGCGTCGCGAGAACAGCTCCAGATGCTCATTGGGAAAATCACCGCCGACAACGCCGACGATCCTGACGGGAGAAAAAAAACTCGCGCCCACAGCAAAGTAGGACGCCGATCCCCCGAGGACCTGCTCCACTGATCCGTGGGGCGTTTCGATGGAGTCAAAGGCGACTGTTCCTACCACCAGTATGCTCATCTCACCAATCTAAAATCCAAAATCGAAAATCTAAAATCGTTACAGGTATTTTCCCACAATCGGCTTGAGATCGGTCCGTACTTTTTTCGGAATCTTACTCTTATCGGTAATGATGGCGTTTTTGAGAGAACCGGAACAAACACAAGAGCGCTCCTCTGGAAGATGGTCCAAGGCCCTCCGGATGATCCGCTGAGCAAGCTGTACGTTTTCTTCCAACACTCGCAGCACTTCTTCAATCTCGACGTTGCCGGCTGCCTGATTCCAGCAATCGTAATCCGTAACCAGCGCCAACGTTGCGAAGCAAATTTCCGCCTCCCGGGCCAATCGCGCCTCCTGCAAGTTGGTCATCCCGATCACGTCTGCCTTCCAGCTTCGGTAGAGTAAAGATTCGGCGCGCGTGGAGAATTGCGGACCCTCTATGCAGAGATAAACGGCCTTAGGATGGACTTGCGCTCCTTCTTCCGTCGCCGCTAAGACAAGGCTTTTTGCGAGCGTCGGACAGACCGGATCTGCGAGGCTCACATGGGCTACGATTCCTTTGCCGAAGAAGGTGTTGGGGCGCTGCGTGGTCCGATCGATGAACTGATCGGGGATCACCACATGGCCGGGAGCGATATCTGCGTGCAGGCTTCCGACGGCGCTGACGGAAATAATCCGCTCGACCCCCAACTTTTTCATGCCGAAGATATTGGCGCGAAAGTTAATCTCGGTCGGGAGCCACCGGTGTCCCCTGCCGTGGCGTGGCAGAAAGACCATCTCCGTACCCGCGAGGACCCCCTTGACGTAGGGATCCGACGGCGGCCCGAAAGGAGTCTTCAGCTTACTTTCGCCGATCTTTTCCAGACCTTCCATCTGGTAAAGACCGCTGCCTCCGATCACCCCGACGGTCTTGGTCGTAACTTTTTCTTTGTTACGCATCCAAATCTAAGGATGAAAAATGAATTTCATCCTTTCGCCTTCCGCCTTTATCCTTTCCAGACTCCTCACCTTGCAACTGACCGCAGGCCGCCTGGATATCGTCTCCTCGCGTTTCCCGCACATTAACCTGCAGCCCTTTGACGGCCAGACTATCTTGGAACTCAAGAATCTCACTTTGAATAGGCCTCTCGTAGACGCTCCCCGGATGGGGATTAAAAGGAATCAAATTGATCTTGCAGCGAACGCCACGGAGAAGTTCAGCCAGTCGGTGGGCGTCCGCCGGCGAGTGGTTGACCCCACGCAGCAAAACGTACTCAAAAGTGATTCTCTTCCTTTTGGGAATCGGAAGAGATCGGCAACAGTCTATAAGTTCCGCCAGAGGGTACTTGCGGTTGACCGGCATCAATTGTGAACGCAGATCGTCCGTCGTCGCGTGAAGAGAGATGGCAAGATTGACCCGGGTCTCCTCCATGAGCTTTTTCATCTGTGGCACGAGCCCGACCGTTGAGAGTGTGATCCTACGCGGGGATATCCCCATCCCCATCGCCGCATCGCTCATGATCTTGAGCGCCTTGACGGTCTGAGAATAATTGGCCAGGGGCTCTCCCATCCCCATCAAAACCAAGTGCGTGATCCGCTTGTCTTCCGGCAGCGATCTTCTCGCCTCTAAAACCTGATCGAGAATTTCACTCGCGCTGAGGCTTCTCTTCAGTCCCATTTTAGCTGTCGCACAAAAAGAGCAGCCAAAGCCGCATCCCGCCTGGGTTGAGACGCATAAGGTAAGCCGGCGACCTTCGGGAATCAAAACGCTCTCAATCGTGAGGCCGTCGGTCAGGCCGAAGAGGAACTTGACTGTTGCGTCCGCAGAAGAATCTTTGCGCGCAATTGTGAGGCGACTGACCGAGAACTCGCTCTCCAACTGGCTGCGAAGCTCAATCGGGAGATTAGACATCTCACCAAATGAACCCGCACCTTTTTGAAAGAGCCATCCTTGAATTTGACCGGCCCTGTAGGGAGGTTGCCTCCGCTCCGCGAGCCAATCTTTGAGCTCTTTGGAAGTCACATCTTTGATGTTGGGCTTTGGCATACCGACTTTCAGATCTCAGGTAGAGTGGATCTCTTCAGGTCGGAAGAAGAATG
Organism: Binatia bacterium; assembly: GCA_036004365.1. Lineage (GTDB taxonomy): Bacteria > Desulfobacterota > Binatia > UBA9968 > UBA9968 > DP-36. The sequence goes on along the minus strand of DASYRN010000018.1, from coordinate 17,517 downwards.
ATATCTCCCAGGCCGCTGTCTGGGGCCCGTCGGAGCCGTGGACTGCGTTTTTTTCCACATCCTTGCCCCAATCGCGGCGGATGGTCCCTGGCGCTGCCTTAGCAGGATCGGTAGCGCCCATGATTTCCCGGTTCTTTAGAATCGCGCCTTCCCCCTCCAGGACCGAAACGAAGATGGGGCCAGAAGACATATATTCCGTCAGGCTGGCAAAGAACGGGCGCTCCTTGTGAACCGCGTAAAAGACGCGCGCCTGTTCTGGGTCTAGCTGAACAAGTTTTGCGGCAACGATTCTAAGACCTCCCGCTTCGAATCTTCTTAGGATTTCACCAACGAGCTTTCTTGAAACCGCGTCCGGCTTGATAATCGACAATGTCCTCTCAACCATTTCCTAGTCCTTCACCCCTCACCTTTGATCCTCTCCTCGCAGGGAGAGGGAAGGGTAAGGGTTCCCCTTCTACGCCTTCAATACCTTTCGTACCGTCTCGCCGATTAGAGCGGGCGAAGACGCCACTTCGATTCCGGCGTTTTTCAGAGCCTCAATCTTTTCTTTGGCTGTCCCCTTACCGCCCGAGATGATCGCTCCGGCATGGCCCATGCGCTTGCCTGGAGGTGCGGTCTGCCCGACAATGAATCCCACCACCGGCTTTTTCATATTCCGCCTGATCCACTCTGCCGCCAGCTCCTCGGAGTTTCCGCCGATTTCACCGATCATGACCACGGCACGGGTCGCCGGATCAGCATTGAAAAGCTCAAGCACGTCGATGAAATCCAATCCGTGCACCGGGTCCCCTCCAATCCCAACGCAAGTCGATTGTCCCAAACCCACGCGGCTCAACTGATCGACCGCCTCGTACGTCAGCGTCCCACTGCGGGACACGACCCCAATCGATCCGGGGCGGTGGATATGTCCCGGCATGATTCCAATTTTACACTCTCCAGGCACGATGACACCAGGGCAATTCGGGCCAAGCAGGCGCGTTCTTCTGCCGTCAAAATATCTCTTTGCCCGGACCATGTCTCTGACCGGCACTCCCTCGGTAATGCAAACAATCAATTCCACTTCGGCGTCCCCCGCCTCCATGATCGCATCCGCAGCAAAGGGCGGAGGAACATAAACGACGCTCGCGTTGGCTCCAGTCGCTTCCACTGCTTTTGCCACCGTGTCAAAAATCGGAATGTCATCGAGAAACGTCCCGCCCTTTCCCGGGGTGACACCTGCGACCATTTGCGTCCCGTACTCTTTGCAGGCACGAGTATGAAATTGGCCGGTCGCGCCGGTAATCCCCTGGGTTAGGACACGAGTGTTCTTGTTAATTAAAATCGCCATCTTCTAACATTTTGGATTTTAGACTTCGTCGTGAGCTCGGTCGAACGATTCAATCGAAAATCGGCTCCGCCACAGGACTTTGGACGGATGCGCCAATGCTTTGTGGCGCAAATCGAAAATCTAAAATTGCTTCACCGCATTCACGATCTTTTCCGCGGCTTCCGCCATGGTCTCGGCAGGAATGATCGAGAGTCCGGATTCGGACAAGATTGTTTCTCCTCTCTCCACGTTGGTTCCCTGAAGCCGGACGACCAGAGGAACCCGGACGTTTTTCTCCCGGGCGGCATCGACAACTCCCTGAGCAATCACATCGCACCTCATGATGCCGCCAAAGATGTTGATCAGCACGCCCCGTACCCTTGAATCGGAGAGCAGGATGTTAAACGCCTGCGCTACTTTTTCCCTGTCTGCTCCTCCCCCGACATCGAGAAAGTTCGCCGGCTCCCCGCCGCAGAACTTGATGATGTCCATGGTGGCCATAGCTAAACCGGCGCCGTTCACCATGCAGCCGATATTGCCATCCAGCGAGATATAGGAAAGACCGAACCGGCTGGCTTCGACTTCTCTTGGATCCTCCTCATCAATATCGCGCAAAGCAGAGATTTCAGGATGGCGAAACAGCGCGTTGCTGTCAAAGTTCATCTTGGCATCCAGCGCAATGACCTCTCCCTCTTTTGTCACGACCAGCGGGTTGATTTCAGCCAGCGTGCAATCGGATTCGTCGAAGGCGCGATAGAGCCCCTGCATGACCGATGTCAGTCTGCCGACCTGTGCCTGCACCAAACCCAGGGCAAAGCCGAGCCTGCGACACTGAAAGGGCAACAGGCCAACTGCGGGATCGATGACTTCCTTGAGAATCTTCTCGGGGCTCTTTCGCGCGACTTCTTCGATCTCGACGCCTCCTTCCCTAGAGCAGATCAGCGAAACCCGCGAGGCGGCGCGATCAAGAACCAGGCCCAGATAGAGTTCTCGCTCGATATTGAGCCCTTCTTCTACCAACACCTTTTTGACCACCCGGCCCTGCGGACCGGTTTGGTGAGTCACAAGCGGTTTCCCCAGAATCTCGGCTGCTTTGATTTCCGCCCCCTGCGGGTCTTTTGCCAATTTGATGCCGCCCGCCTTGCCCCGCCCACCGGCATGGATCTGCGCTTTGACCACACAGCTTCCGCCCAGCTCTCTCGCTATCGCTGCCGCCTCTTCAGGCGTGGAGGCGACGCGCCCCCGGGGCACGGGAATCGCGAAGCGTCTTAGAAGTTCCTTGGCTTGGTATTCGTGGATGTTCATGAAAAACGCTGCCGTTAATAAAACAAGACCCTAAGACTAATATACAAGCCTCAGGGTCTCAAGCAACGCGACAAGCAACAACTACGATGCGTTTAGAATTCTGTCCATCGCCTGGACGATGTCTTTGACATGATTGAGCGATTCGTCAAATGCTTTCTTGTCGCTAGCACTGAGATTGATGTCGATAATTTTCTCGACACCTCCGCCGCCTATCACAACGGGAACGCAAAAATAGTAACCCTTAACTCCGTATTCACCCTCCAGCAACGCCGCGCAAGGCAAGATTTCTTTCTTGTCAAAGAGATAAGCCTCGGTCATCCGAATCGCCGCCGATGCCGGTGAAAAATAGGCAGATCCCGTCTTCAACAACGCAACCACTTCACCACCCGCGTTGCGTACCCGGGCTTCGATTTCATCGAGACGCTTCGCCGGAATGAGCTTCTCGACCGGCACTCCGCCGACGAGACAGGTGCTGCGGACCGGAACCATGTCGTCACCGTGACCGCCCAAGACCATAGCCGCAACGCTATTCACCGAAACGTTAAGCTCGTGCGCGATAAAAGAACGGTAACGCGAGGAGTCCAGGATGCCGGATTGACCGACCACACGATTTTTTGGAAACCCCGTGACCCGCTTCGTTAATGTCACCATGGCATCCAGCGGGTTGGTGACGACAATGACGAAGCTATTAGGCGCATGCTTTTTTATACCTTCCGAAACTGAGCTTATGATCTTCGCGTTGGTTCCAACCAAGTCGTCCCGGCTCATACCCGGCTTACGGGCGATGCCTGCAGTGACGATACAAACATCGGCGCCTTCAATATCTTCATATCTATTTGTACCGATAACCTTTCCATCAAAGCCTTCGATCGGCCCGGCATGCGACAGGTCGAGCGTCTTTCCCTGCGGCAGACCCTCGATGACGTCGTACAGAACCACGTCGCCCAAGCCTTTCAGCAGGCAGAGATGGGCCATGGATCCACCTATATTTCCCCCACCGATTAATGCAATCTTCTTCCGAGCCATATCTCTCCTCTACATCCCTCTCAGCGATCAGCTTTCAGCTATCAGGTATAGTTTTCTTGGATTTCCTGACCGCTGACTGCTGAACGCCGACGCTTCCAAGTTATTTCTTTCCCTGAACGTAAGCTTCCCAGCGCTTATCCAGATTAGCGTCAGCGACCGTGTCCAGTATGTAGTTTCCAAGTTCCTTCGCCGTAGCGCCGTTGCTTCGGCCCGTGAGAACCACCTTCCGCTCATACTGACCGGCGACGTCCAGAGCCCGGTCCAGCCGCCGTCCTAAATCAGGGAAGCCGATGTGCTCCATCAGCAAAGCTCCGGCACGGATCATGGAGCTCGGATCGGCATACTGGGCCCGTCCCTCGGCTACCATGCGCGGAGCGCTGCCGTGAATTGCCTCGAACATCGCATGCCGTTTGCCGATGTTGGCGCTGCCTGCAGTGCCCACACCGCCTTGAATCTGAGCGGCCTCGTCCGTCAGGATGTCGCCCCACATGTTCGGCATCACCAGCACCTGGAAATCGCTGCGGCGGGCCTTGTCCAAAAGCTTGGCGGTCATGATATCGATGTACCACGCATCCGTTTCGATGCCGGGATAGCGCTCCGCTATCTTTTTAAACAGATTGAGAAACTTGCCCTCGGTGGTCTTCACGATATTGGCCTTGGTCACAGCCGTGACTCGAGAGCGTCCTGTTCGCTTAGCGTGCTCGAACGCCGCTTCAATGATGCGCTGCGAGCCCTGGGTGGTGATGACCCTCAGATCTATGGCCAGGTCCTCGGTGACGTTGAGGCCTTGACTTCCTACAGCGTAGAGGTCTTCGGTGTTCTCCCGGAAAAAGACCCAATCGATCTTTTCTTGAGGGATGCGCACAGGCCGCACGTTGGCGAAGAGATCGAATACCTTTCGCATGGCCACGTTGGCGCTCTCGATGTTCGGCCATCCGTCTCCCTGTTCCGGAGTATGCGTCGGCCCCTTCAAGGTCACATGAGATTGTTTGATCTCAGCCAGCACGTCGTCGGGGATGGATTTCATATGCCGAGCGCGATTTTCAATCGTCAGCCCGTCGATGACTCGGAACTGCACCTTGCCAGCGTCCACCTGCGGCTTGAGCAAGCGCTCGAGGATGCGCTGAGCCTCGGCCGAAATGGTCGGACCGATGCCGTCACCCCCGAGGATACCGATGACGATGGGCTTGATCTTGGAAAAATCCTGCCAGGGCTCCTCTCGCTTTAACCGCTCGACCCGGTCCAATTGCTCTTCAAAGACCTTGCCGAAATGCTCTTGAGCTTTTCGGATCGCTTCCCGATCTGCCATCGGACCTCCTGTTGCCGCACGGTGATTGCTAAATAAAATTTTTTTCTAGCTGATTCACGACAATCAGTCAAGGCAAGTCGCTTCGGCGCTCTTTGTCTCTCTGCTCTTCCTCCAACCATTTTTCAAGATACCGGCCGGCCACGTTTCGTCCTCCCAAACCGAAGGCGAGAGCCAGGGCGAGGCAGATCGCTCCGAATATCGAAACAAACGCCCACATAACAATCTCGGCAGCTATATCAAGGATCTGTAAAATGGCCGCGATGACAAAAACGACGGTCGAGTAATAAGCCACTCGGCCGATAGCGTCAGAATTTCTCAGCCCGGCATTGACGCACGAGGTCCGGGTAACGGTTTCGAGAAAATTGGCGAAGTAGAGCCCGAGAATGAGGACAATGATCGCGGCCACGACCTTCGGTATGTAGAGAAAAATAGCATTCAGCGTCTCCGTCACGCCGGGAAGACCCAAGGTATCCAGCGTGGCGACGAGAACGATCAGAAAGAGAAACCAAAAAATCAGCAACGCCAAGATTTCCGTAGGGCTTTGCTTGACTCCACCGCGCTCTAATACCCCTCGGATCCCCGCTCGATCCGCCAGACTGTCAAACTGACAGAGTTTCAGAAGGCGAACGGCGATCCGCTTGGCGATGTTGCAGCCCATCCACCCGACAACGAGGATGATGAGAGCAGCAAAGAACCCCGGCAGAAAAGCGCCTAACTTAGTCGCAAAGGCGTTCCACGCTCCGGTAACGGTCGCTACCACACCCATAAGGACCTCCCTTTAAACAAGACTTCTCGTTTGCAAGCTAAGATAAGAGACCGTGCTTTGAATTGTCAACATCCATTTGTAGTGCTAGACAAGTTTGACATAATAGCTGGTTTATCGGATACTCGGCGTCTTCAAAACACGGAAAACCGTGTTGGGATGGTTAGCTAGATGCTGCGAGTTCTCCAACCGCGCTCGCGCGAGGAAGCGGGCACGCCACTCCAAGTTCACTGCAGCCAACCCCAAAAAAGTACATTCCTGTCATTGCCAATAGGAGGGAACATGGGCAACTTCTTACTGGGCCTCATCGCTATTTGCGCGTTTGCGCTGCCCGCTGCAGCGCAGGAGAAAATCACGATTTCGATCGCGACCGGGCCGACGGGCGGGGTGTACTACCCCATGGGCGGCGGCATGGCGAACCTTCTCACCAAGAGCGTGCCGGGGCTCGTCGCGACCGCCGAATCCACCGCCGGCTCGGTGGCGAACCTCGAGTTCATCCATACCGGCAAGGCCGACGTGGCGCTGTCGATGGCCGATGCGAGCTGGGACGCCTACAAGGGACAGGACAAATTCAAGGAAAGGCCGGTCGGCGTGCGCGCGTTGATGGTGCTCTACCCGAACCGCATGCACGTCGTGTCCATGGAAGGTCTGGGCATCAACAAGGTCGCCGACTTGAAGGGGCGGCGGGTTTCGACTGGCGCGCCGCGCAGCGCAACCGAAGTGATGGCGTTTCGCGTGCTGGAGGCGGCGGGCTTGAATCCCGAGAAGGACGTCCGGCGCGAGCGCCTGACGCCGCAGGAGTCGGCCAACGCGCTCAAGGACCGCAAGATCGATGCCTTCTTCTGGGTCGGGGGAATCCCGACCTCGTCGGTTACCGACTTCGCCGCGTCCCCGGGCGTGAAGATCAAGCTGGTAGATCATGCCGACGTGGTCGAGGCGATGAACAAGAAGTTTGGACCGCTCTACGTGCGGGACGTGATTCCTGCCAAGTCCTATCCCGGTCAGGACGCCGCCAATCAGGTCGCCACGGTGTGGAACGTACTGGTGGCCAGCGCGAAGCTGCCGGATCAAGTCGCCTATAACATCGTGAAGACAATGTTCGAGAAGAAGGAAGACATGGTGCGCGTGCACAAGGAATCGGAAAGTTTTGATTTCAAGAATCAGACCAACGCGGCCGCGGTGATTCCGTATCATCCTGGCGCGGCGAGGTACTTCGCCGAGAAGGGCATACAGTTGAAGTAAACCCGGAGCGCGCCCGCATGCGAGCCCCGCCCGGCCACTCCGGCGGGGCTTTTTTGTAGCCGTTACCGGCGGGGGGAATATGGCAGAGCAGCCCGACAAGCCCGCCGCTGACGATGTCGCCGTCAGCGAAGAGGCGCTGGAGAAGGCCGAGCAGTACATCGAAGCGGAGGAAGGCGCGCAGAATCGGCTTACCGGCCGGCTCGGCGTCTTCGTCAGCGCGCTCGCGGTGACGATGTCGGTCTTCCACCTCTACGCGGCGTACGAGATCGTACCTACACAGCAGCTGCGCATGATCCACGTCGCCTTCGTGCTATTTCTCACTTTCCTGCTGTTCCCTTTCGCCAGCCGTTTCCGCCACCGGGTCTGCTGGTGGGACTGGATCGGCGTCGCGGTCAGCCTGGTGGTGATCGGCTACGGGCTCGCCGGCGGCGACGACTTCACCGATCGCAACGCCATTCCGAACCGCTGGGACATGGTGTTCGGCGTGCTCCTCGTCGTGCTGGTGCTCGAAGCCGCCCGACGCACGACCGGCTGGATCATGCCCGCGATATGCATGGCGTTTCTCGCGTATGCGATGGCGGGGCCGTACCTGCCCGCCCCGTGGACACACCGCGGTTACGATCTCTCGCGCCTGACCGGGCACATGTACATGACGCTGGAAGGCATTTTCGGCGTCGCGGTGGACGTCTCATCCTCGCTTATCATTCTGTTCACGATTTACGGCGCCTTCCTGCAGTACTCGGGGGCGGGAAAGTTTTTCATTGATTTCTCGTTCGCCGCGATGGGTGGCAAGCCCACCGGCGCCGGGCGCACCATCGTGCTCGCATCCTTCCTGCTGGGCGGTCCTTCCGGAAGCGGCGTTGCGACCACCGTGACCTTGGGTTCGGTGGCCCATCCCATGCTGGCGAAAGCGGGCTACGGCAAGGACGCGGCCGGCGGCCTGCTCGCGGCCGGCGGGCTCGGCGCGATCATTTCACCGCCGGTGCTGGGCGCCGCGGCGTTCCTGATCGCCGAGTTCCTCAAGATCTCGTACCTCGACGTGATATTGATGGCGACGATCCCGACCTGTCTGTACTACTTCGCGCTGTTGCTGATGGTCGAGCTCGACGGGCGCAAGTTCGGCGTGCGCGACATCCCGTTCGACCGCGGACAGACGCTGTGGAGTATCACGAAGCAGTTCTGGTTCCACTTCCTGTCCCTCGTCGCGATCATCGTCTTCATGCTCATCGGTTTCTCTCCGGTGCTTTCGGTTTTCTGGGCCACCGTGACCGCGTTCGTGGTGAGCTTCTTGCATCCCGATTGCGCCCTAATTTCGTACGACCTATTTCGCGGCAAGGGGCCGGTCTGGCGCCATCTCCTGCAGTCGAAGCTGGTGAAGGCTCTCGAAGCCGGGTCGGTCGGCGTGCTCAACGTCGCGGCGACCTGTGCGGCCGCGGGATTGATCGTCGGCGTGGTTTCGCTCACCGGACTGGGGCTGCGGTTCAGCGCGATCGTGATCCAATACGCCGACGGCGGCAGCAGCGCGATCGTGGACGCGCTCGCTATGCTGGGCGTGCCGCCGACGCCCGCGCTGTTACACGACACAAAGCTGCTCCTGACCGCGCTGCTCACTTGCCTCATCGTGTGGACCGTGGGGCTCGCGGTGCCGGTGACAGCGAGTTACATCATCTGCGCAGTGATCGCGGCGCCGGCGCTGATACTGCTCGGCGTTCCCGACTTCGCCGCCCACATGTTTATCTTCTATTACGCAGTCCTTTCTGAGGTCTCACCCCCTACAGCGCTCTCCCCTTTCGCCGCCGCTGCCATCACGGGAGGCAATCCTTATAAGACCACCATGATGGCGTGGAAATATACCCTGCCCGCCTTCCTCGTACCTTTCATGTTCACCCTTAACCCTGAAGGTATCGGACTTTTACTTAAAGGATCTTGGGGCAACATCATGTGGACCTCAGTTACCGCGATGGTGGGTTTAGCCGCCCTCGCCGCTGGCTTGACGGGCTGGCTCATCAGAAAAACTAGCCGTCTGGAACAGGCCATGCTTGTCACGTCAGGTCTCATTCTGGTTTATCCCGGATGGCTGCAGGACCTCGTCGGGTTTGGTTTGTTTGCTACAGCGTTATTTCTTCAGAAGCTTTCGCCAATGCAAAGACATTCGCTCAGCCCGAATAGGCCCTCCTAGACGCATGAATCTCCTGTATCCTTGAATCCCTCCCAGCCGCCGTTTATAGTCGGGAAAACATTTTCTCCATAGATATTTTATGTCATTCTTGTCCAAACGGCTTTCTCGAAGTTCCGTGAAGAGTGGGTTCACTGACTTCGTTTTGAAAGACTGCAAAGGTTCCAAGACTATAACTGATGCCCCATGAGGAAGCTTGGAGTTAATTTGGACAGCAATGATCTTAGATAAATGTTCAGAAAGGGAACCGGCTTGCACGTAGCTGTCCAAGGGCTCTCCAAAGCTTATGGGTTTTTTTGGGGTTTGAGAGATATAACTTTAGAATTCAAGCCATCCGATTGCATAGCCCTTCTGGGTCCAAACGGCGCCGGAAAGACGACTCTGCTGAAGCTTCTCTCTGCGCTTCTCTCCCCCACTCAAGGCGAGATTACTCTGGATGGTGCGCGGTTCGACGCCGGGTCGTCCCGGCTACGCTCCCTCATCGGTTATCTTTCTCCTCACGAGCACATTTACGACGGGCTCACGCCCCGCGAGAACCTCCTTTTGTTCGCTGCGCTCTACGGTAGGAAAGAAAATCCGTTGGAGAACGAGCAAAGGTTGAAAGCCGTAGGTCTTGAAGGCTGGTCCGATCAATACGCAGCGGCACTCTCCAGCGGAATGAAATGCCGGCTCGCCATCGCAAAATGGCTCCTCCTGAAGCCGGAAATGATGCTGCTAGATGAACCCTACGGTGTTTTGGATGGCAGCGGGGTTGAATTTCTCGAGAATTACATAAGAGGCCTATGCTCTTCGGGCGGCATCGCCGTTATTGCCACTCACCACGTCCAGCGCGTCCTCCGCCTATGTTCGAGAGCGATCGTGTTAGAGCAGGGAAGAGTTGTCTTCGATGAGGTCAAGCGCGAGCCTTGGGAGAGTTTCCATCGTGCCTACGCGAAATTTACCCCGCGCGAATAAAAATGGATATTCTAAGACAGACGACATGGCTTCTATGGAAAGATCTTTTGTTGGAGATCCGGCGCCGCGAGAGCCTTCTCGCGATGTTTTTTTTTGGCGTTCTCATTCTTTTTATTTTTCATTTTGCCTTTGAGATTCCCAAGGAAAAGGCCGCAGAAATGGCCCCTGGTCTTTTGTGGCTGGCCTTCATCTTTACTGGAACGCTCGGGCTCGCCCAGCTCTTCCAAGCTGAAAGAGAAAATCACTGCCTCGAGGCTTTGCTTCTTTCACCGGTCGACCGTGGCGCTCTTTACCTAGCCAAGGTTCTTTTTAATACTCTACTGATGCTCCTCGTAGAGCTTGTCGTTTTCCCTTTATTCTGGATGCTTTTCAACTTGGAGGCGTGGAACCTTTTGCCGTCCCTGTTTCTCGTAGCTTTGCTCGGCACGGTGGGATTCTGCGCGATAGGAGCACTGTTTTCAGCCGTGACTCTGAAGGCGCGTTCACGTGAGCTTCTGCTTCCACTCCTGATATTCCCGCTTATGATCCCCGTGATCCTGGCAACCATCCGTTCGATGGAGATTCTCTTTCGCACCGGCGGGTTTGAGGAAGCCTACGACTGGTTGCGTCTTTTAATCGGATTTGATGTGATATTTCTAACTGCCGGTTTTCTCATCTTTGAATGGGTCATCGAAGCATGAAAGTGAAGGTAAACATAAGGTTCCAACGTCAAGTTCGTCATATCTAAATAACTATAAAGTCGAAACTCGAAACTAAATCCTATGGGCCAGACCGGTAAGGCAAAAAAGATCCTCGGTAGCTTAGCATTGATTTTTATCGTTTGCGGCCTTTATTTCGGCCTCGTTCAGGCGCCGCCTGATGCGTATCAGGGTGAGGTCCAGAGAATCATGTACCTGCATATTCCCAGCATCCTCACAGCCTATCTGTCGTTTTTCATCGTCTTCATCGGGAGCTGTCTCTTTCTATGGAAGAGGGAAAAGAGGGATGATATTCTTGCACACTCAGGAGCTGAGATCGGCGTGCTTTTTACCGGCCTAACGATCATTGAAGGGTCGATCTGGGGAAAACCGACATGGGGAGTATGGTGGACTTGGGACGCCCGCCTGACTTTGACCGGGATCCTGTTCCTCATCTTTATCGGTTATCTGATGCTCCGTTCACTGATTGAAGACGAAAATCGCGGCGCCGTCTGTGCCGCGGTACTCGGGATCATCGGCTTTCTCGACATCCCTCTCATCCACATGTCCGTTTATTGGTGGCGCACCTTGCATCAGCCACCGTCGATTCTAAGACCGGATAAACTGCCCTGGGAAAATGTCCATCCCTCAATGCTGATCGCGCTGGCAGTCAACTTCATCGCCTTCCTTTTGCTCTATTTTTATCTTCTTTCCTTACGCATCCACCTGGGAGAGTTGCAGGAAAAAGTAAAGAACGTGCGGCTTTACGGACCGGCATAATGGGAGCCTGGAATTTCGTTTTTTTAGCGTATGGAATCGTCTGGTCGGCGTTGGTCTTCTATCTCCTTTCGCTTCGATACCGGTGTCGAAGGATCGAAGCGGAGCTCGCCAGGTTACGTTCTTCAGGAGACAAGGGAAAAAATGGGTAGGAAAAAGAGATTCCTTATCGGTGCATTGATCATCCTGGCCGCGCTCTCCTACCTCATCTACGGCGGCATGCAAGAGGCGATTGTCTATTTCAAAACTCCGACAGAGCTGAAGGGACAAGAGAAAACATTCAAGGATCAATCTCTGCGCTTAGGTGGCATGGTCGTGGCCGGCTCCTTGCAAAAGGATCTACAAAACCTCACCTACCGCTTTCAGCTTACTGACGGCATCGCCTCCATCCCGGTCCTCTTTCGCGGCGTCCCTCCGGACCTGTTCTCCGAGGGAAAAGGCGCGGTGGTCGAAGGAAGAATGGGAGATGATGGAGTCTTTCTGGCGACGACCATCATGGCCAAGCATGCCGAGGAATACAGCCCGCCACACCCCGACAAATCTTCCTATCCGCAAAGCTTCGTCCCCGCTCGAGATGAGAAAAAGCCGTGACGGCAACGATCGGGAATACGTGCGTGGTGCTTGCTTTCTTCCTCGCCGTTTGGGGAATCATTGCGCCCGTTCTCACCTACAAGACCGGCCGGGAATCGTTCTTCGCCAGTACAAGGGCGGGCATTTTCGGTCAATTTGTCTTCGTCACCGCCGCCAGCGGGGCGCTGATTTATGCCCTGGTAACGACCGATTTTTCAGTCAAATATGTAGCCTTCAATACCACGCGGGCAACTCCTATCTACTACCGGATCACCGGCCTCTGGGGCGCGCTTGAGGGGTCTCTGCTTCTTTGGGAATGGATCCTCGTTATCTTCTCAGGACTGGTCGCCTGGATCTACAAAGATCGTCACCGGGACTTAATGCCGTGGGTGCTGCTCGTTTTTTCCAGCGTGTCGGCCTTTTTTCTGGCGGTGATCGCATTTGCCTCGAATCCGTTTGAAACTCTCTCACCTCCGCCGCCCGACGGTCGCGGTCTCAATCCCTTGCTCGAGGATGCCAACATGATCACGCATCCGCCTCTTCTTTATACCGGCTTTGTGGGTCTAACGGTGCCATACGCTTTCGCTATGGCCGCGTTGATCGTGGGGCGGCTAGACGAGTCCTGGATCAAGACAACAAGGCGATGGACGCTCACCGCATGGTTGTTTCTCACGATGGGCAACCTTGTCGGGGCTTGGTGGTCGTACCACGTCTTGGGTTGGGGAGGATACTGGGCCTGGGATCCGGTCGAGAACGCAGCCTTCATGCCTTGGCTTCCGGCGACCGCTTTCCTTCATTCGGTTCAGGTCCAGGAGCGACGCCGCATGCTTAAGATATGGAATCTTTCTCTGATCATACTTGCCTTCAGCCTGACCCTGTTCGGCACCTTTCTGACTCGATCGGGCATCCTTTCATCGATCCACGCCTTTTCCAACGGTCCGGTCGGCTACTTGTTTCTGAGTTTTCTTGCAGTCGTCCTTCTGGGATCCTTCGGACTCCTAGCGTTTCGGGCGGACCATTTCAGGGGACAACCGGAGTTCGATTCGATGGTCAGCCGAGAATCGGCTTTTTTGTTGAACAACGTGGTCCTGATTTCAGCGCTTTTTACGATCTTCCTTGGAACCATTTTCCCCCTCCTTTCCGAGGCCGTGACGGGAGTCCAGGTCAGCGTCGGCGCCCCCTACTTCAACTCGGTTACGGTGCCCCTTTTCCTGCTCCTTGTCTTTCTCATGGCAGTCGGACCGATGATCGCATGGAAGCGCGCGAGCTGGGACAATCTCAAGCGTAATTTTCTTTGGCCCGCGGCGGCTGCGTTTGTTGTCGCCCTGGCGCTGTTCATCTGGATCGCAGACTTTCTGCCGCTCCTTGGTTTTATGCTTTGCGCCTTCGTGATCTTCACCATTCTCTTCGATACCGCGCGTGCAATCCGGGCGCGGCGCAGGATCGCCGGTGAGAAGAGCCTGGCCGCGATTCGTACTCTGGTGGGGCGCAACCAGAGACGCTACGGTGGGCTTGTGGTCCACCTCGGCATTGTTCTTATTGTTCTAGGAATCGCTGGCTCGATGGGGTACAGCGTCGAGAGGCAAGCAACGCTCGGAGTGGGACAAAGCCTCCGGATCGGGCCTTACGAAATCCGCCTAGAAGGATTACGAGGCCTGCAGCAGTCTACCCACTTCAGAGTCGAAGCCGCCTTTCGGGTCTTCAATAACGGCGACGTATCAGGCCTCTACACGCCGGCGCTCAAGTTTTTTCCCAATCAACAGGCGCCCGTGGGCCGGGCCGTATTCCACACGACATGGACCGGTGATCTGTACATCATTCTTTCCGGTTTCAGCGAGCTTGAAAGAAATCAAGCTACACTCAAAGCGCTGGTACGGCCTCTCGTCGTGTGGATATGGATCGGAGGAGCGGTCGTGGTTCTGGGAACGATCATTGCGATCTGGCCTTTAAAACAGAGGATAGAAGAAAGATGATGGACGATAAAAAAAGCGGCGATCCTCTAACCTCAATCCTCCCTCCTCGAAGCGCCTTGCGCTGGCGTAGACTTCTCATCACGTGTCTCATCGTTGTCCCTCTGCTTGGGCTTCTGGCGTTCGGTTTTACCCGCGATGCCCGTTACATCTCCTCGCCTCTCATTGGGCAGCGAGCTCCTGATTTGACCGTAAGGCTCTTCAATGGAGATGAGATCAATCTCGGTCAGCTCCGTGGAAAAGTCGTTTTCTTAAATTTCTGGGCCTCCTGGTGCCTTCCTTGTAGGACCGAAGCACGCGAACTTGAAGCCGCCTGGCGGAGCCTCAAAGACAAGGACGTCATTTTCTTGGGAATTGATATTCAGGACCGAGAAGAAGATGCGAAAGCATTTCTTCGAGAGTTTCATGTGACCTATCCCAACGGACGCGATCTTTCGGGAAAGGTCGCCGTCGAGTACGGAGTCTGGGGAGTTCCGGAAACCTTTATTATCGACCCGACGGGCACAATCACCTACAAACACGTCGGGACTCCAGGCAATGAAATCATCTCAGTCAAAATCCAAGAAGCCCGCACTGGCTTGGTCACCGCCAAAGAGGGCAAGGGCTCGTATCAGCCGATTCGGTAGTCACGATGGGGCGACGTCTCATACCCGCGGTGATCTTCATGCTCTTCGCTGCAAACGCCGCAGCGCAACAGCAGGATCTCGAGGAGCAGGTACAGAAAATCGCGTCCGAGCTCCGTTGTCCGGTATGTCAAAACCTCTCTACCGGCGACTCACCCTCTGAGCTGGCACAAGAGATGAGGCAAATGATTCTGAGCCAACTCCAAGAAGGCAAGACTCCAGAAGAGATCAAGGCCTATTTTGTCTCGAAGTACGGCCAGTGGGTTTTGCTTGCGCCTACGCCGCAAGGATTCAATCTCGTTCTCTGGATACTTCCTTTTGTCGCATCGGGGGCCGGCGTCGTTCTTGTTCTCTTTACGATCAGACGCCGGGCAAAAAACAAAAGAAAGCATGATCCGACGACACCTTCGGAGCTTCCGTTTGAGGTTGCGCTTAAGCCAACACGGGCTTCGCTCTCGGAAGAACAGCTTAAACTATCGGCTGAGCTTGAAGAACTCGACTTCGACTTTCACTCCGGACGGTTATCCGAAGCGGACTACCGAGAACTGCGCAAAGAAATTGAAGCTCGGGCGGTCGAAGTCCGAAAAAAAGCCGATTCCTTGGCTCCGTCTCCCAGTCAGGCTCCCATCTCCGCTCCTCCAATCCCCCCGGCCCGTAAAGCGAGAGAGGTGCGCCCGGCCACGGGTAGGAAAAACTGGCAGCTCGTTTCGGGAGGGCTCTTTCTTTTGCTTTTCGGGATTACTCTGGGTGTTTTCCTCTCTAACTCCTTGCGTCCGCGCGAGTCGACACAAGATACTCTGACCGGTGATTTTCTGACGGGCACGGGCCCCGGCGGTGTTGCCGCCAGTTCTAAAAGCGAATTGGATTCATTCCTTGCCCAGGGTCGCTCTGCTTTCGAGCGCCACGATTGGCCGCAAGCGATCGAGGCCTTCAAAAAAACCCTCGCCATCGACCCCAACCATCCGGAGGCTCATACCTATATGGGATTTATTCTCACCCAGGCCGGCCATCCGGATGGTGCGCTCTTGGCTTTTGACCGCGCTCTATCAATCAATCCCGATTTTCCCGCCGCGCTTTGGGGTAAAGGAATGCTTCTCTATCGAGTCAAAGAGGACTTTTCCGGGGCGCGGCAGACATTGGAAAAATTGGTCCGCATCATGCCGACAGGCCCGGAGAGGAACGAAGTTCAGAAAACGATCCTCGAGCTGAGCCAGTTGGCCGGTAAGGAGCAAGAATCCGGATCGAAGACGGAAGCGAACAGACAGAGCTCAGTCCTGGTCGGGGGAGTCATCTCGATCGACCCCAAATTAAAAACGCAAGTGGACGGCCCGGCAGTCCTATTCATCATAGCGCGCTCCGCGAGCTCCTCCGGAGGTCCTCCGCTAGCGGTCCGAAGAATCGATCAGCCGAAATTTCCCGTCTCCTACTCTCTGGGTCCGGAAAATGTCATGATACCCGGCACAACCTTCTCGGGTAAGGTCAGCATTGTTGCCCGCTTGGATAAGGACGGCAATCCGACGACGAGAGAGCCAGGAAATCTCACTGGAGAATACAAGAAGAATCCCGTTGAGGTGGGCGCAGAAAAGATCGATATTGTCCTCGATCAAGTCATGTAGAAGGGCACTCCTAGTGAGGGACAAGGACACTCTTCAGTTTTGCCACCCAGTCCGGCTCCAGCTTAAAAAGTCCATTTACGACCGCTTCTATCTCCTCTCCTGTCACGGGTTCTATATCGAGGTTGCCTTTCCTCGCCTCAGCCAGGAATTCCGTATCCTTGAGCGTATCCATGAACGCCTTGCGCAGGAGTTTTACAAGCTCTTTCGACGTTCCAGGAGGAAAAAAATAGGGACGGGTGATCATGGAGATGTCATGAATGCCGTATTTGAGGAGCTGCCGGGATTCGCTCGTTTTCGCAAAATCTACCGCCAATGGCACATTGGGTATTTCCTCGAGTTTCTTGGGCATCGCTAAAACCACGATCGCAACCTCGCCCGACTCTATTCCCTTGCGCCACATCGCCTTCATCGACTCCCACGCCCAACAACCGCCCGCTAGCTCTCCACTTTCGGCCGCAAGCTTAATCTCGGCCGTGCCCTTGTAAGGTTCTACGACTCTGATGGGAAGGTTCAGCGCAGCCTGAAGTATCCTGGGGACGTCCGAGGCGGTGCCTCCTGGTCCGACGCCGCCCAATCTCACAGGGTCCTTCGAAGCAAGCCATTTTTCCAAGCTACTCATACCGCTCGCCTTGGTCAAAGCGCAGACGGGATGATCCACTGCGGGAGCCCCGATATACTCGAATTTTCTGCCGTCGAACTCGATCCCTTTGGCTCCCATGACTTGCTGTAGAAACAATCCGCCGATATTGTTCCCGATGGTCAATCCGTCAGGCTTCGCCTGCTTGAACATATAGTTTGCCTGGACGATCCCACCGGCTCCGGTCATGTTTTCGACGATGATCGTAGGCTTCCCGGGTAAATTCTTGCCGAGGTGCCGACCGATGGCGCGCGTATAAGTATCGAAGCCTCCTCCGGGGGCAAAAGCGACAAGGAGACGCAACGTCTTTCCCTCATAGTAAGGAGCTGCCGCATGACCGGCCGCCACCATGACGAGTACCCCTGCGAGGCTCATGCTCCAAAAAGGCGCTTTCTTAGCCATGATCTATCCTGTCTTCCCAAAGGGCCAAAATTCCAAATGGGCTAACTTGTCTTCTCTTTCTTTTCGCGTATCACAATTAAACGTTCAGAGCCTAACTCAATGGATTCCATCTGGCCCGTGACGCGAAGCTTTTCTCCTTTTTTCGGCAAGACCCTGTCCGTGAC
>DASYRN010000017.1:0-8951 GCA_036004365.1 Binatia bacterium | reverse complement strand
TTATCTGGGTTTTATCCGGCCCGAGACCGGCCAGACTGACGGCGGCCGAGACGTTGACATTGGCGGGAAAGCCGCGGCAGGCTTCGCGGGCGCTTCCCGAGAAAACCTCGCGTTCCTCTCGCAGATCGGTGAGGGAAATTTTTTTTTCGACGAGATAAGGGGCGCCTTCGAGCCCATGGGGTGGCTTGCGCGTCGTGATCGTGACTCGTGAGACCGTGCCGACGCAGGCGGCCTTGATGCCGTCTAACCCAGCGATCGCGCCGGACGGCAAGAGGAGTCGGCAGCCGCTGGATCTCGCTTGGGTGATGATTTCGGGATGATCGAGCAACGCCCCGACGCTGATCACGATGAGATCCTTGCCGGCCGCAAAAGTTTTTTCTGCCAATTGAGGGACGATCGCGGCGCCGGCCGCTTCGATGACCAGCTCGGAGCTATCGACCAACGACGCGAGGTCGAGATAAGGCGGAGGATTCCGCAAAGTTGCGAGGAAGTCTCGCGCGCTCTTCTCCGTCCGGCTCGTCACCCCCGCAACCCGAACTTTGAGCTTCCCCTCGTCGACCGCCTTGAGAAGCGCCCGGCCAATTGCCCCGCACCCGACGATTCCGACAGATTTCACCGATTCCGTTAGTCTTTGTCCTCTAGGCGCGAATAGCGAGGACCGGCCATCAGGTTGTTGAGCTTCGCGCGCTGCTCCGCATTCAACAAAGCCTTGCCCTTCTCGATGGCCCGGATGCGGGCAAGACGGAGGTCGGATTTCAGCCGTTCGATCTCACGGACCTTGGCCTCGACTTTCTGAAGATCGATGGGATCGGCGCTGAGAAGACTCGACAGATCCATATCGGCAATCCGAAGATCGGCCTCGGACCGGATCACCTCGCGCTGAAAACTATCTCTCAACCGCTCCAACCCTTGAACCTGATCCGCGGAGAGGCCGAGCTTGTCGCGATGGCGCAGCATGAAAGTAATGAGCGGCCTTTCTTCGCGTACTTCCGCCCGCCGAAAATGCTCGCTCAAGCGGCTTCCCATATCTTCCAAATGGCGGCTAACTTCGTCCCACGCCTGGGTGAACCCTTCATGGAATGCGGGAACCGGCACCTTTATTTCTCCGCCCAGTGCCGAAACTGGCGCCAATAAAAAGCCTACAACGATGAGAAGCGTTCGAACCTGCATGGGACCTCCTTTATTTGACACGCCTTGCCAGGCTGACCGAGATTAAATCCCTTTGTTTCCGTGCTGTCAATCTGGCCCCTGCCGCGGGGAGTGTGAAATGGGCCGCCTTGCTGAGGCACTAGGGAAGCCAAGCAAGAGCTTACAACGCATGCTCGGTCCGCAGGATAATCCCACAGCCGAAAGCATCTTCGGCATTATCGAGGCGTTGCCAGCTGCTGAGCAAGTTCGGTTACAAGGCGGCGACGGCCAGTACCAGGCCTGAGTGTGCGTGATTCGATGGAGGGAGAATTCAATTTAATCCTAGAGACTTTCGGCTTGTAGGGTGTTGAATCTCAGGTTGACATATCAGTCTGTCGTTGGATAGTCTCGCCAAAAAAGGCACACACGAGCTGTTTAATTCTGTCGCGATATGAGAGACGGGCTATGAGAAAAAGTCTTCGGCTTCTTCTAATCTTCGTGGGGCTGGTGGGCTGTGGAGCCATAGCCGACGCGCAGCAGCCGAAGAAAGTCCCCCGGTTAGGGTATCTATCGTCGTTCGATCCAGCTGGTGAGTTTGCCCGTTCCGAGGGAATTCGGCTGGCTCTGCGCGAGCGTGGCCACATAGAAGGACAGAACATCACCATCGAGTACCGATATGCGGAGGGGAAGCGCGATCGGGCCCCTGAGCTTGCGGCTGAGCTGGTGCGTCTCAAGGTTGATATCATCGTGGCAGCAGGAGGGACCGGGATAATCCAGGCGGCCAAGAATGCGACCAAGACAATTCCCATCGTTATGACGGGGCGGTGGGTCCGATCCTGTCGAGGCAGGCCTGATTGAAAGCCTTGCCCGTCCCGGCGGCAACGTCACCGGCATTACAACCCTTGCCAGAGAACTAGTCGGGAAGCGGCTGGAGCTGCTCAAAGAAGCGGTTACCAAAGTTGCCCGTGTCGCGGTTCTCTACGATCCGGCCAATTCGGGCGATATACTTGAGGTGAAAGAGTTTCTCCCGGTCGCGGCGCGCGAGCTGGCGTTGACTATTCAGCCTTGGGAGGTACGAGCTGCGGACAATTTCGATCGGGTATTCTCCGCGCTGAATAAGCAGCGCCCGGATGGACTCGTCGTAACGGGGAGCCCGCTAATGGGTGCTAACAGAAAACGGATCGCAGACTTTGCGTTAAAGAGCCGGTTACCGTCAGTGTATAGCAACAGAACAGCCGTAGATGCCGGCGGACTCATATCCTACGGGGCGGACCTCGCGGACAGCTACCGGCGTGTAGCCACCTACGTGGACAAAATTCTGAAGGGAGCCAAGCCTGCCGATCTGCCGGTAGAGCAGCCCACGAAATTCGAGTTGGTGATTAATCTCAAGACGGCGAAGCAGATCGGTGTGACGATCCCGCAGCCGATGCTGTATCGGGCGGATAAGGTGATCAAGTGAAACAATTTTGGATTTTAGATTGGAAGATCTAAGAACAAGAAAGCTTTTGGTCTTGCCTCAGCGGCTTTGCTCTTGGCTCTTAGCTTACCCGCCGACGCGCAGCAGACAGGGAAAGTCGCCCGCATAGGTTTCCTGGATAATAGCACTGCTTCCAGTATGGCGGTCTTCTTGGAGGCGTTCCGGCAGGAGCTGAGCAAGCTTGGATGGATTGAAGGAAAAAACATCACCATCGAGTACCGGTTTGCCGAGCAAAAGAATGAGCGCTTGCCTGAGCTTGCGGTGGACCTGGTTCGTCTTAAGGTTGATCTAATTGTGGTCTCAGGGACAACACCTGGGTTAGCGGCCAAGAGCGCCACCACGACCATCCCCGTCGTGATGACGAGCCCTGGGGACCCCGTGGGTGTAGGTTTGGTTGCCAGTCTGGCGCGGCCGGGAGGCAACGTCACCGGGCTCTCGAGTTTGTCATTTCAACTAAACACGAAAAGGCTAGAGATACTCAAGGACGCGGTCCCCAAGCTCGCCCGAGTTGGACTTCTGCTGCCGCCGGCCAGCCGCCAACTGAAAGAGCTTAGGGCTGCGGCTCAGGCACTGAAGCTAAAATTGGAGGAGATCGAGACTCAAGTCGACGCCAAAGGTTTAGAGATCGGCTTTCAAACCGCAAATCAGAAGCAGGTCAACGCGATTATGACGATCACCAGCAGCCCCTTTTTCGCTGAAAGAAAGCGGATCGTCGAGCTTGCCGGCAAATACCGGTTGCCTGCTATTTACTTCCAGAAGGAGTTTGTTGATGAGGGCGGTCTCATGTTCTACGGGGCGGACTACGATGACCTCTATCGGCGCGCAGCTGTTTACGTGGACAAGATCTTGAAAGGTGCCAAACCGGCTGATTTGCCGGTGCAGCAGGCAACGAAGTTTGAATTCGTCATTAACCTCAAGGCGGCAAAACAGATTGGTCTGACAATTCCAGCCAACGTGCTCGAGCGGGCGAATAAGGTCATCAAGTGACAGCAGGGAGCGAGCAGAAAACAGCTAGCAGCAAAAGACCGGGAGAAAAACAGATGAGCAGAAGAGCCATTGTCTTTATCTGCCTACTAGCAACTGTTTTTCTGGTTACTGATTCTGTAGTTGAGGCTCAGCAGCCGGCAAAAGCGCCACGCATCGGCTATATGCATAACGGGTCGAAGTCGGATGCTAGCGACGAGGCATTCCGTCAGGGTCTGCGTGATTTTGGTTATATCGATGGAAAGAACGTCGTTGTCGAGTCTCGCTACCCCGAAGGAAAACTTGATCGTTTACCCGATATCGTGGCGGAGCTGGTCCGTCTCAAAGTTGACATTTTAGTTGCCGGCGGCGAGCCCGGGGTCCGGGCCGCAAAGAATGGAACCAAAACAATTCCCATCGTGATGGTCGGTGTTGGGCCTGATCCAGTGGAGTTGGGCCTAGTGAAGAGTCTCGCCCGTCCCGGCGGCAATATCACCGGGCTAACGTTGATCGCGGTAGAGATAGCCGGCAAACGGCTGGAGCTATTCAAGGAGGCCGTTCCCAAACTCGCCCGTGTCGATGTCGTCTACGATCCGGCGGCTCGGGGCAATGTACAGGAGGCACAAGAAGTTCACAGCGCGGGTCGCCCACTGGGATTGACTTCTGAGTCCTGGGAAGTACGAGGGACCGGCGATTTCGAGAGGGTATTTGCTGCGCTGACTAAGGCACGCCCGGACGGGCTCTATGTGCCTGGAGGCGCGCTGATGAATGCTCACCGAAAATTGATTGCAGACTTTGCACTGAAGAGCCGGATGCCGTCGGTGTACGTCAGGCGAGAATCTGTGGATGCCGGCGGCTTGATGTCCTACGGAGTGGACCCGGTCAACCATTTCCGGCGTGCAGCATATTTCGTAGACAAAATCCTGAAAGGGAGCAAACCTGCTGAATTGCCCGTGGAGAGACCGACGAAGTTCGAGTTCGCCATCAACTTAAAAACCGCAAAGCAGATCGGCCTGACGATTCCGCAGTCGATTCTGTACCGGGCGGATAAGGTAATCAAGTGAAATAGCGCCTAAATTCATCCACGATTAGATTGCACGACGCCTGATTCGATGTGAGGGTTTTCTCGAATGCTTTACTTCGAAAAGTTTTGTCGCGCGGGTTGCTGTGACGAGCTCAAGGCCGGAGATCCCCCCATTTCCACCGAATCCTTTTTCATCCGTTGAAAATGAAGAATTTGCGCATTACATAATTAATCATTAGAGCAACAAAAACGTTAGAACCAAAAGCATAAGTTGTTAGCATGCCGAAGTGCCGGATCAGAAACCCCATAAGTGCAGTCCCAATCACTATTGCGACACCGGAGACAAGATAAAACAGACTAATTTCTATGAGCCAATGATACCGGCCAGGAACAAAAACCCAGTAAATATTGATAAGATAAGCGACCAAATTTGAGAAAAGAAAAGCAACGCCATTTCCCTTCATGGAATTTCTTGACCGAGTGGTATCGTCCAAGTTTTGAATCGGTAGGTTGAACAATCTTACGAACCAATCATCTGCCTGTAAGGCAAAAAACATTTTCCATGCTAAAAGATGAAAAACTATTATGTGGGTTGAGGTGGCTACGCACCCACTAATTGCATACTTTATAAATTGAACAAGATTGCCTGCCTCATTACCTAAAAATTGATCGATAATACTCAAATTGATATCCCCTAAGTCACACAATCTCTCAGGCTTTCGCACAGGTTGGCGATCACGGGTTGAAGCCCGATGATCCAGGCCTCTTTGAGGCAGCTAGAAACCGTAGAGCATCCAGTAGACGACCACGCCGGTGATCGAGACATAAAGCCAGAGAGGCAGTGTCCAGCGGGCGATGCGTTTGTGCTTGACAAAGTTTCCCTTTAAGGCCCGCGTCAGAGTGATCAAAACCAGCGGAACAATCGCTGTGGCTAGAACCGTATGGGAGATCAAGATGGCGAAGTAAAGAGTCCGGATCCATCCCTCTCCTTTGAACGGCACCGAGCCGACCTGATAGTGGTAGATGAGATAGGAAACCAAAAAGAGCGTTGAGGTGGTAAAGGCCGATAGCATGCAGGTCCTGTGAGCAGCGATCTTATTGTTCCGGATAAAGAGATAGCCGGCTGTGAGGAGTATGGCGCTGGCCGAGTTCAGGGCTGCATTGATGCTCGGAAGATCGGAAACCGGAATCAAGGAAATTTAGGATATATCCGGTATGAGCATGAGGATCAAGAAGACACAGAGAATGAATGGCGTCAGAGCGATGATGCCCAGAGTCAGGCGCTCAAACCTGAGGTGCATGAAATACATCGCCACGAGCAGGGCCTTGTAGCAAGCGAGGGTGACCAACAGAATGGCGATGATGATCTTAGCGAAGGGCATGTAGATCACGGCGATCTCGACGACGGTGAGAACGAAAAGGTAAAGCCAAATCATCCAATAGTTTGGGCTCGCGTGCGCGTCAGCCATTCTTTCCCTCCTATAGGAGATAGACGAAAGTAAAGACCATGATCCAGATCAGATCTACGAAATGCCAGTAAAGACCGCAGATTTCTACCACGTTATAGGCCCAACCCGGTCCGAGAGCCGTTGTCGGCTTGGAAACGATAGAGAGCATCACGAGGAGGTAGATAACGCCACCCGTGACATGCATGCCATGGAAGCCCGTGATGATGAAGAAGGTGGTGCCGAATAAGGAAGAGCCCCAAGGATTCTCCCAGAGCTTGAGTCCCTCATGAATGAGATGCGTCCACTCATAAGCTTGCAGTCCCAGAAAGCCCAACCCACCCAATGCGGTCAATAACAAGTACTTTTTCGCTACGCTTCGCTGGTTATTCTTCACCGCCTCGAGCCCCTTGACCATCGTAACGCTCGAACAGATCAACAAGAATGTCATAAAAGCGGTGAGACCGATCCCTAGAACGTTTGAGGGCAAGGGCCAGTTCGTGCTTGCATGGCGGAGGAGCCCGTAACCGATGAGCAGCGCGCCGAAAGACATCGCGTCGCCGGCCAGAAAGACCCACATGCCCAGCTTGCCCCAGCTTTCGGGTGTCAGGGGCGATTCTGCAGGTTGAGCAGCGGTATGCATTACAGCAGCAGCTTCACTCATTCCCACTCTCCTTGTGGTTCCAAGCTAATCGCAAAAGGGGCGCCTTTTTCTTCGCTGACCCGCCCTTCCGAACCGCGCGGCGGTAGAGGTAAAACAGCCACCCTCCGATCGAGCCGACCACAACATAGGGCATTGCCATGAGGAACAGAACGCTCGAGTTGAAAGCATCCGAGATCGGACCCTGCGTGCCATCGCCGGCCAAACAGACCGCGCAGGCGAGGACAACTGCAGGCTTGCTCAGCGCGAGAGAAAAAACAGCGGTGAATAAGGCAAGAAGTCGTCGGCTCATAATCGTTTCCTAGTTAGCGTATCGAAGGGAATCTGTCAAATACCTGATTCCTCTCACAGAGCACTGGAAAACATGTTTACAGGCTGCTCAAAAAGCTCTCAGAGGCGAGGCGCGCGAAAATCGACGAGCGGAGGCGTACTTTCGGCAGTACGTTGGAGCGAGGTGATTGAGCGCAACGAAGCATATGAGACTTTTTCAGCAGCCTGCTAGTAAAGGTAGACGAGGCCGTAGAGAATCGGCCACAGCCCCACGACAAATGTCCAATACATCCCGCATAGAACAACGCTCGTGTGACGGCTCGCGGTAAAACTACCGCGAAGAGCGAACCCTAGAACGACCAGCAACCAGATCACGGCGCCGAAGACGTGGAGCGCATGGCAACCGATCAAGGTATAAAAGGTAGCGCCGTAAACTCCGCTCGACACCGTCAGCCCGAAGTGAACGAGCCGGATCCATTCGTAGCCCTGAATAGCAAGAAAGAGTAAACCGAGAAGAGCAGTTATCACAAGATAACGAATCAGACGGCTAAACTCTCCGGCTCGAATCGCCTTCAGCGCCCAGCACATGGTTGCCGCGCTCAAAAGCAAGATCAGCGTGTTCACGCCGGTAACAACAACCGGAAGGCGAGGCTGAAACGGCGGCGGCCAGCTCGGACTGCCGATCCGGAAGACGAGGAAGGCTCCGATGAGACCGGCGAAAAACATCGCCTCCGCGCCCAGAAACATCAGCAGCGCCAAGCGCGCGTTGCTGATAATCGGTTGCGAAACGAGCGGGGGAGAGGGAGGCTCGCCGCCTCCGAATCTTGGGCTCTTTAGTTCCTCGATCGTCTGTGACTCAATGACCTGTCTTGCCGTAGACTCTCGTGTCATAGGGTAGCTCAAGGACTCAGTGACGAGGACTGAGTATTAGGAAGCTTGGTACTCATGCCTCAGCACTCAGTCCTCATTACTTTAGGCTCCTTCCTGACAGCTATCGAGCTATGATAAATGCCATGACCGCTCCAATGTATAGGAGCGCAAACAGAACCAAGATAAGACCGAAGCGCCGGTTCTTGGATTGCGATGTCTGACGACTCATCCCGCGACTCACTATAACGGTATCCGATCCAACGCCATCGCTGCAAGAAGCAGCGGGAGATAAATGAGCGAAGCCAACACAAGCCTCCGGGCGGCGGACGCCGAACAAGAGACGGTCAGACCCACCCCACAACCTAGAAACAGCGCGCCAAGAAGAAATGCGGCCACAAAATAGAGATATCCGGCCACATGGAGCATCGTCGGCAAGAGGCTCACCGCAAGCAACGCCAGACAAGTAATCAATATTTGCCTACCCGTGCTCCTTCCATCGGGTTCAACCACCGGCAGAAACCGAATGCCAGCGCGCGCGAAATCTTCCCTGTATAGCCTGGCGATCGCCAGCGTATGGGGAATCTGCCACAAAAACATGATCGCGAAGAGGACCCAAGCTCCAAGATCCAACTGGCCCCGAGCTGCGGCCCAGCCGATAACAGGAGGAAGCGCCCCTGGAACCGCTCCGACTACGCTGCAGAGTGAACTCTTCTGCTTCAGCGGTGTATAGGCGAAGAGATAGCTTGCGGTAATGGCCGCAGTGACCAGAGCGCTGAGAGTGTTGACCGCGGTCCACAGAATGACAAGTCCCAAGAGAGTGAGCGCGACACCAAAGATCAGTGCCTCGGTCGGCTGCACTCTTCCTTCGGGTAAGGGGCGCCGGCGCGTCCGTTCCATCGCCGCATCGGCATCGCGCTCCAGAAACTGGTTGAGAGCCAAGGTTCCCCCCGCCGCGAGGGCCGTCCCCAGAAGAGTTTGAACCAATCGGAGATAGTCCGGAACGGAATGAGAGCCGAGATAAAATCCGACTACGGTCGTCACAAGCACCATCAGCGTGACGCGCGGCTTCGTGAGCTCAAAGAAGTCCAGGGTCCTTCGGTAGCCGCCGGTCAA
>DASYRN010000016.1:0-7938 GCA_036004365.1 Binatia bacterium | reverse complement strand
CCTCCCGAGCCTCCCACATAAAATGGATTCCCTGCGAACAAGCCCTTGGCCTGAGCCGTCGTCGCCAGCACCGCGCCGATATCAGCCGCCAGCCGTTCGAGCGGCTCTCTTGCGCCCGAACGGACCGCCCCTCGACCCGCGATAATCGCTGGTCGCGTCGAAGCAGCGATGAGTTGAGCGGCCTGGCTTACCAATTCAGCCGAAGGCCGGCTTGCGGCTGGCATCCGCACTGACACCACCCGCAAGGCTTCGGCGTCACATTTGAGATCCTGCACGTCGGTCGGAATGGACATCGCTATCGGCCGCTGCTCGGACAGGGCTCGATTGAACGCGCGAGCAACATCGACGACGACGGTATCGACAGTCCGCACTCGTTCCGCTTCAACTCCCACCGACCTGAAGATGGCCGTCTGGTCGACGTCCTGGTTGTGCCACAGCAGCCGCGTCGACGTGTCTCCGGCAAGAAGCAGCAGCGGCGAGTGAGCCTTTCGCGCTTCGGTCAACGCCGTGAGCGTGTTCGTCACTCCCGGCCCCTGGGTCACGCTGCACACGCCCACCTTGCCACTCACGCGAGCATAGCCGTCAGCCATAGACACCGCTCCGCCCTCATGCCGGGCGGCGTAGTACGGGATGCCCAGTTCTTCCGCCAGGTGAGTCATGAAGCGCAGATTGCCGTCACCCATCAGGCCGAACGTTGCCTGAACTTCGAGCTTCTTCAGTGTTTCGCCAATGGCTTCGTAGACACGCATTGCTTCCCCATCCCTTGGTGCTCTTTGCGCCCGCCTGTGCGGACGCGTAGGGGCGACCGACCGGTCGCCCCTACATTTGATCGCGCCAAGACCCCAAGACCGCGAAGGGTACTTTTTTTTCTTCTCCCTTCGCGGCGCACCGCTCGGCGCCTCAACGGTCGAGGTAAATTGACTTGCCGGTAGTCAACAGATGGTACATAGCAGTGATATTGGCGGGCGCATTGTCGGCATTGCGCCAGTCCTTATATTTAGGAAACTGCAAAGTCTTAGCCGCTTCCTCCCTACTCATTCCCTTGGCGATAGCGTCCTTAACCGCTGCCTGAAGGTCGGTTAGAAAGCCGATTGCCTCCTGGACGTCTTTTTTTGTGCCGACATCGCCGTGTCCAGGCAGGAAAGTGTCCACGTCCATCTCTATGATCTTACGCAGCGCAGCGATCCACCCGTCCACTGAGGGAGTATACATGGGGTTAGCCCAACTCCGCGTCGCGTACGATCCGCCGGTAGCCAACGCCTTCGCGTAGGGGAAGTAGATAAACGAGGCTCCCGGGTCCTGCGCAGGGCCGAAGTACATGAGCTGAGCCACCTTGCCGCCGAGGTGGATGTTCATTCGCGTCTCGAAGGTCACATCGGGCAACGTCATTTTGATCTCCTTGGGATCAAAACCGTTTCGCTTGAAGAAAGCCCCTCGCCTGGCCAGGTCCTTGTCGAAATATTTCTCCATGTTCCGGGCGGCATCAATCTGACTCACGAGGGTCGCGCCCTGCTCTTTGAAGACTTGATTGCCCAAGTAGTGATCTCCGTGGGCTTGGGTCACGACCGCCCAGCGAATCGGCTTGTCAGTGATCTTTCTAATTTTTTCGATCAGCTCTTTAGCTCCGCGCGGATGCTGACGCGTGTCGATCACAAGCACGCCTTCTTCTGTCGCCCAAATGATTGAATTGGACGAGTCATAATCAAAATGGAAGTAGAGATCAGGAGCAACCTGTTTCATGACAGCGGGTGGAATCTTGGCGCTCTCCTGAGCTGCTACTTTCCCTGCGCTGATAAATGCCAGGAGCATCAGCAATGCCAAGAAAACCACGGAACGGTTCCCAGAGATAAAGCCTTTCATCATGGCTATCCTCCTTTGCACGGAATTTGTCCGCTCTTCTATCCGAACGGTTATGGTATGTCCACTAGAATTAATGACAGTAACTTCCCTTTGGAACACCACTCAGAAATTTCGCTAACGACCTTCTAGACTAGCAGGCTGCAAACAGAGTTTTCACCAGCTTGCTAGCGGTAGAGTTGCTCGATCCAGCCTTCCTTGACCAATCTCTCCAGCGGCGCCCGCTCGCGGAAATAATCCGGCCGGTTCATGAACTCCTGGGGCACGGGACTGCTTTCGGCAAGATCTTCCAAAACGGCTTTAACCCCGCCATCGGTCACCGTGGGCACGCGCTTGAACAGCTCCGCGTACGCCTGCACGCTTCTCTTCACGACATCCGGGTTCGACTGCCTAAGCCATTTGGCAAAGACTTTCTCCGCGAACGAGCGGTCCTTTTTAATGAGGTGAATGGACTCGACGTAGGCTCGGAGGAAGCGGTCAACGATCTTTGAGCTCTCTTTGATGAAGGCGCGGCTGCTGACCACGCAGGACGCGGGATAAGCGAAATCGGTCTTCGAAAGATCCAGCAGGACAGGCCAACCCTTTTGCAGATAGGGCAGCGCGAGATTAAACGGCAGCGCCGCGGCATCAACCTTCCCCGTTTCCAACGCCCCGGAGAATTCCAATCCGAGTTGGAGGATTTTGACGTCTCTTTGAGGATCCAGCCCGGCGTATCGCAATGCCGAGCGCAAATAGAAATGCGTAGTCGAACCCAAGCGAGTCACCGCCGCTGTCTTGCCTCTGAGCTCGGCGGCGCTTTTGATCCCAGGTCGCGCGATCAGGTAGACCGCATCGGCATCCACCGGGCACGCCAACAGAACGACATCGGCGCCTTGGATTCTTGCCGCCACTACAGAAGCCGCCCCGGCTCCCGAAAAATGGAGCTCTCCGCTTACGACAGCCATCGTGATCAAGGTACCGCTCTGGATGAAGATGATCTCAACGTGATTCAGGCCGTGCTTGGAGAACAAGCGTGCATCTTGGGCAGCCCATGCGGGAAGGTTCATGATGCTATTGGTCGTCCCGTAGCGCAGCCGCTGTGTATCCTGAGCCAGGGCGGTGCTCGCCACTGCTCCCATGCACCAACCGAGGGCCACTGACCTCAGAGTGAATCGCATAACCATAGTTAAGGTTTTAATCGGTATGGTTGAAACTCCTCGTTTTTACGCAAAGCAAGATCTCGTGAAGTCTCCACAGAAGACAACCCAAATTACCCTCGCCCGCTTGTGGGAGAGGGGGGTGAGGGCCCGACATAGCATTCCCCCTCACCCTCACCCTCTCCCCCACGAAAACGTGGGGGAGAGGGAATATTTCTTGTCAGCTTCAAGCTCGCAGTTTCCGAACCGCTCGACTTGTAGGTTAGGGCGTCAGCTTTCCTTCCGTTCATCGGAAAACACCTTACGTTCCACCAGTTCCTGGTCGTAAGGAACAAACTGATTCTGGCCCGGGCCCCGGAGCATCGGCGTCTCTCCGTTATCGAAAAGTCCCGCGGCGCCTTTTATGATCTCGCCACCGACGAGGGGCGGCGAATGGGATTCGACGACCACCGCATCGGCATGCGAACGATTCCACGCCCAGTGGACCTTGTTCGCAGGGATGCGGTGGAAATCTCCCTTTTTGCACTGATAGCCTTGGTCCTCGACGAAGAACCAAATCTCCCCTTCCAGCACGTGATTGATCTGTTCGGAGACATGCATGTGGGGCTTCGTATGGTATCCCGGAGGTCGCACGGCGACCATGAGACTACTCTCGTTGCCGTAAGCCTGCCGCACCACCATTGAGCCTTGTCCCTGCTCCGCACTCAAGAAGACTTTTTTTATCGGAACGTCTTCTGCTTTTACGCGCAGCGCCATAAATCACCATCCTTTGCCCCCTCTCCTTTTTCCTCTCCCCCGTCACGGGGGAGAGGGAAGGGTGAGGGGGAGCTTTCTTCGCGACAGCCCCTTCGGCAAGCGCACGGCACCCGTCGAACTTTTCCGACAGTGCTATGGAATACTGCCTGTGGACTCCTCCCCTTCTTACTTTCGCCCTACTTGCTTGACCGCCGCTTCGGCATGGGAGAGGTCGATCAATTCCTTGATCGGCTTCGCCTCCTTGTACTTCAGGTAACCAAGCCGCAGGTTAAACTCCTGCTGCTCCATCATCACCTTCTCCTCTAACTCCAAGTTGGGACTGAAGACAGGGGGCCGAGTTTTCAGCAAGACGGCGGCGGCCACACCCGTATGCTTACTGATAATCTCCGTATGGACCGGCGCCCGCCAGGCGTTCGGCTCGCTCAAGTCTCGCACTGCCCGCAAGTAACCATTCATAAACGCTTTGGCCGCGCTATCGTTCTTTTTGGCCCAGTCGCTGTTCCAGAACGCAACCGTTATCGGCACCGGCTTGACGCCGGGCTTCGCCTTGAGCGGTCTGACACCGATGCCCTTCTCCTCCGCCTGGGTTGCAAAGGGCTCGGTTATGATCGCGCAGTGGATGGCGCCATTGTCTAGCGCAGGCAACATTTCCGGAAACGGCAGTGTCTTGAGGTCGATGTTATCGATCCTTAGCCCGCCGGTTTTCAGCACCTCGTCCAGCACCCACTCGGTTGCCACGCCTTTGGCATTCACCGCGCATGGTTTGCCACGCAGGTCGCTTACCGTCTTGAATCGGCCCGCGTCGATCTCTGCTTTTCGAACCACCAGGTAGTCCTCGTTGTAGGCAAAATGCATAGGGGCTACGAACGCCACGGGAAGCTTCTGATGCGCCGCATTAAATCCTGCCGCGCCCAGGGCGCCGCCGCCCACTTGCAAGTCGCCGGTGGAGACCTGCGTGAGGATCGCCGCGCCGCTTGGCAAGCGGACCAACTCGCTTGTCAATCCTTGCGCTTTGAGGTAGCCGCGCTCGTGTGCAACGAACAGCGGCGCGAACGACTCGGAAGGGACAAAGCCGATTTTTACGACCGTTTGTGCCGAAATCGGGTCGACAGTTGCAAGCAAGATCACCGTTGCCAGGGCTGTCACCCAATTCCGCCACGAGCGTTTACCGTTCATATGTTTCCTCCTTTAACCCGTACCACAGAACACTCGTCCTGAGCACGGAGATGTCATGCTCTAACGTAATCTGAAGATCTCTCCTGCGATCCTGCCCCAGCAAGCCCGGTCAATAACTTCCTCGCCCCCCTTAAGAGGGAGAGGATTAGAGGTGAGGGTTCTGCGCAGCGATTTTGCCCTCACCCTAGCCCTCTCCCGTGAGCGGGAGAGGGAAATCATATGTGCGTTCGAAGCGCGCGTCACTTCGTGGTACGGGGTTTACATGGATAGTACCAACGTCACAAAAACATCTCGGCGCTCGACCGCTCACGCCACGGCATCAACCAGTTCCCTATCCGCTCAAGGCCGTACGTGAGAGCCCAGCCGATAACGCCGATGACTACAAAAGCCGAGAACAGATTCTTTGCCGAAAGGGTCTGCCCGGCTGTCCAGAGAAAAGCACCGAGCCCTTCCTGCGCGGCTGTGAGTTCGACGGCGATCACGAGCACTAAAGTGAGCCCCAGACCGATCCGCATCCCGGTGAAGATATCGGGCAAGGCCGAGGGGAGCAGCACGTATCGGAACAGACGCCAGCCCGTTGCGCCGTAGTTCTTCCCAGCTTCGAGGACGATGCGGTCCACCGCCAAGACGCCGCCCGTTGTGCTCACGGTCATCTGGACGAAGCTCGTGAGCGTGGAGGTGAAGATCAGCGCGCGCTCATTCACGCCCACGATTAGCATAATTAACGGAAGCAGCGCGATCTTCGGAATCGCGTAGAGGGAAGTCAGGATCGGCTCGAGCGCGAGCCGCATGTTGCGGGACATTCCCAGGCTCAGGCCGAGAACCAAGGCTGGCACGACTGCCAGGACGAAACTCAACCCCAGCCGGTACAAGGTCACCCATAGATGGAGCCCCAGCTCCCCTGCTGCGAGAAGCTCGACGAGATGAGGTCCCAGTTGGCTTGGCGGTGGTAGATAACTAGGATGAAGGATTCCTGCCATGACCAGCAGCTCCCACACGAGCGCCGCCACCACGGGAGAAATAAACGCGCCCCAGCCAACTCCGCGCTGCTCCATTACTGCTGTCCCTTCAACCTCAAGAGATCCAGCTTCCATGGCATCAACCGATCCGCCACGGCTTCGAGACCATAGGTCACCAAGACCCCGAGTACGGCGATGAGGAGCAGTCCAACGTACATCTCTTCAATGCGTAGAATCTGCCACGAGTGCCAGAGAAAACCACCCAGGCCGCGCCGGGCTGCAACCATCTCGACCGCCACGGTCACGATGAATCCGACTCCTACCGCGAGGCGATAACCGACAAAGAGACGGGGCAACGCCGCGGGCAGTATGACCCGCATAAACAGCCGCCATCCGGTCGCGCCGTAGTTCCGACCCGCCTCCAGCAAGGTTCGCTCTAGAGATTCGACCGCGGCAGCAGCCTGGACCGTGATGAGAAGAAACGGCGTGACCGCCGCCGTCAGAAGCAACCCCCACTCGCTGAGGCCAAGATAGAAGATGACAACCGGAAAGAAAGCGATGCTTGGGATCGGAAACAAGAGCCGCGCGAGCGGGTCGGCTGCCATTCGCACTACTCTCCACCAGCCCATGGCGAGGCCAAGCGCGGTGCCGGCTATCAATGCCATAAGGAAAGAAGCGATAAGACGTCCCAGTGTCGTCGCCGCATGGCCCCACATCTCGGTGCCAGAGGCTAGGCCGAGAAGAGTGCGAGCGATGCTCGTCGGCGCCGGGAAGAACGCGGCGTGCAAAAAACCGGCATGAACCAGAGCTTCCCATACTCCGACGGCAACCAGCGAAGTCGCCAACGGAATGGTCACCTCGCGGGAGAATAGCCATGTTGCGCGCGAAAGCACGATGCTAGACCTGATCCGGCATTCTTTTGTTCTCAGTGACAACGTCGCCGCCCATCAACTTAGATCCCAACCAACACGGAGCACGAGTGGAGTTTACAGTCGTGGCGAGTTTTAAGACTTCCTCTCCCTTGACGGGAGAGGATCGAGGTGAGGGTGACCAAAGGCTCACGTGCCCCTCACCCTGCCCTCTCCCGCAAGGGGAGAGGGAGTGATTGCTCTCGCTCTTCCTGTGTCAAAGGATACATTTGTTATCGACGGATCAGCATTACTCATGGGCCATTGCCGTCTCTACTTCTTCTCTCAGGGCACTCCAGATATCCAACGAAAGCTTCGTGTACGAACTCCAGCCGCGCATTTCCATATTGCGGGGCCGCAGTAGCCCCACGGAATATTCCGCTTTGATCCGCCCTGGCCTCGCGGTCAGGAGTACCACTCTGTCGGCCAGGTATACGGCTTCATCGATGCTGTGGGTGACGTAAAGGACGGTCTTGCGCTCGCTCTCCCAGACGCGCAACAGCTCCTCTTGCAGAACGGTCCGCGTCTGTGCATCCAGGGCGCCGAATGGCTCATCCATCAGCAGCACCTCGGGCTCAGCCGCCAACGCACGGGCGATTCCCACCCTCTGGCGCATGCCGCCAGAAAGCTGATGCGGGTAGACGTCGCTGAAAGCCTGGAGTCTCACGCGGGCGAGCACGGCCCGCGCCAAGGCCAACCGCTGTTCACGAGGAACCCCGCGCATCTCGAGGGAGAAAGCGACGTTGTCGAGGACGGTGCGCCACGGGAAAAGCGCGTACTCCTGGAAGACCAGCGCCGTTTTCGGCCGATTGTTACGCTCGCCAACGGAAGAATGAATCCGCACCGTGCCCTCTGTCGGACGCAGCAGCTCCGCCACAATGCGCAGAAGAGAAGACTTGCCGCACCCGCTAGGCCCCAACAGGGCGACAAACTCTCCATCTGCCACCGTGAGACTCAGACTCGCAAGAGCCGGGACGGATAAGGTACCGCTCTGGTATACGTGCTGCACATTCTGAATCTCGATCTTCGCTGCTCCCGCCATAGATTTCGTGAGGTCCGGCTCAAACGCGGACGAATTATAGCACGGGGACGGACGAAGACAGCAAGACCCAATGAAACCGAAAGGAGTTGGATTTACGCTCGCGC
>DASYRN010000015.1:0-5749 GCA_036004365.1 Binatia bacterium | reverse complement strand
GAGGCTGTCGTCTTAGCTCCGGAAGATGCGCCTGGAGATCCTTCGGTTTTGCTAAGTACTGGCAAGCGGTTGGTGGCCTACGTAGTCGCTCAGCGAGAGCCGCCCCACCCCACGGCTAATGACCTGCGCAGTTTTCTGAAGGAGAAGCTGCCCGAATACATGGTGCCGGCGATTTTCGTGCTGCTCGATGCCTTGCCGCTGATGCCCAGCGGGAAGGTAGACCGCCGGGCTCTGCCGGCGCCCGACCGAACACGACCCGAACTGGAGAAAGCCTTCGTCGCACCCCGCGATGACCTCGAACTCCAGCTTACTCAGATCTGGGAGCAGGTTTTGGGTGTTCGACCTATCGGGGTTAGAGATAATTTTTTCGAGTTGGGGGGACACTCTCTGCTGGCTGCGCGTCTGTTCGCCTCAATCGAGAACCGACTGGGGAAAAAACTCCCCCTGTCAACCGTCTTTCAGGGAGCGACGGTTGAGCATCTCGCCGGTATTCTGCGTCAGGACGCCAAGCCGGCACCGCCGTCCTCTTTAGTGGCGATGCAACCTGGCGGCAGCAAACGGCCTCTCTTCTTGGTGCATCCGGCTGGCGGACACGTTTTCCCTTACGTTCATCTGGCGCGCTACCTGGGTCCCGATCAACCCTGCTATGGACTACAAGCAAGAGGGCTAGAAGAAGGGGAAGAGCCGCAGACGCGGATCGAAGACATGGCTACGGATTACATCAAAGCGCTGCGGACCGTGCAGCCTAAGGGTCCGTATCTTCTGGGAGGGTGGTCTATGGGAGGTCTGGTAGCCTTTGAGATGGCTCAGCAGCTTCACGCGCAAGGTGAAGGGGTGGACTTATTAGCCTTACTGGATGCTCGGATTACGCCTCCCGATGAGAAGTTTCCCGAGGCAGATTTTGACGCGATGTTGCTGGCTGATTTTGTCCGTTACTTCGGTCTTTCGTTGGACCTGGCAAATTCCCTCTCGCAGCTTCCAAGAGACGAAGTGTTAACCCATGTGCTGGAGCTGGCGCAGAGAGCCGGCCTGGTGCCGCCGGACGTTGAGGTTTCCCAGGCTCACCGTTTTGTCGAGCTCCTCAAGAGCGACTTTCAAGCTACGCGAAACTATGAACTGCATCTCTACCCGGGTCGAGTCACTCTGTTCAAGGCTAGTGAAGAGCTTGAGGGTACGTCTCCTGACCCGACATTGGGCTGGAGCGCGTGGGCTGTTGAAGAAGTGGAGGTTCATGTCGTTCCGGGCAATCACGCCAACATGGTTTACCAGCCTCACGTTGAAGTCTTGGCCGAGAAGCTGAGGGATTGCCTCAACCATGCGCAATCTCCGGACGAACGCCTCACCCGGAGTTTATCCACCGACCCGTTGACCAAGGAGGCCCAATGAATGGAGACGACACGGAAGACGATACAATTTACAAAGTCGTCGTGAATCACGAAGAGCAGTACTCGATCTGGCCGGACAACCGGGAGAACCCGCTTGGCTGGAGGAATGCAGGCGAGAGCGGCTCGAAAGCCGAATGCTTGACCTATATCAAAGAAGTGTGGACCGACATGAGGCCGCTTAGCCTGAGGAAGAAAATGGAGAAGCAGGAAGATAAATGACCGTCGCGTCCGCCTTGGACTCCTGGATTACGTGTCACAAGCCGATCCCACAGGCTCGTCTCCGTCTATTCTGCTTCCCGTACGCGGGAGGCGGTGTCTCGATTTTTCGCGCCTGGTCGGATGGGCTGCCAGCGGATGTTGAGGTCTGTCCGGTACAACTTCCTGGACGGGGAACTCGGCTGATGGAGCCTCCGTTCACTCGGCTCTCGCCTCTCATCCAGGCCCTCGCCGAAGCTCTATTTCCGCTCCTCGACAAGCCTTTTGCTTTCTTCGGCCACAGTCTGGGAGCATTGGTTAGCTTTGAACTCGCTCGTCAGCTGCGCAGACAATATGCTGTGCAGCCTGTTCGTCTATTTATCTCTGCTGATCGTGCGCCTCAGATCCCTAATCGAGATCCGCCTATCCATAGCCTGCCGGAGGGAGAATTCTTAGTGGAACTGCGTCGCCTGAACGGCACTCCCAGAGAAGTGTTAGAAGATGAAGAGCTCAGGCAGATCATGCTTCCCCTCTTGCGAGCAGATTTCGCCGTCTACGAAACTTACGGGTACTCAACCGAGCCTCCTCTCAACTGTCCCATCTCCGCCTTTGGCGGCTTGCAGGATCACAGAGTGAGTCGCGGCGATCTCGAAGCCTGGCGTGATCAAACGAGTGTTTCCGTCTCGCTGCGGATGTTTCCCGGCGACCACTTCTTCTTGAACACAACTCAGCCTTCGCTTCTCGGGGCGCTTTCCCAAGAACTGCGCGGAGGTCAACGAGCCTCATGCAAACGGCAATAACAACAGCCCGGAGTCCAACCGCCAGCGCATCGCTAGATTCCGACGGCACGTTAAGCTGCGCCGGCGCTTGGAAAATGGCCAATGTCCCCTTTTTGGAGCGCCAGTTGGCTGAAGTGTTGGGGACAGAGTCCGGCCAGCAGGTTTGGGAGATGAGCGGCATTACCTCGATGGATACGGCCGGCGCTTGGCTCGTGCGACGTTCTCTGAGCCGCCTGGAACAGACAGGGCGCCGCGTCGAATTGCGCGGCGTGCGCGCCGAATTCGAGCAATTAATCCGTTGGATCTCGGATGAAGGAGAATCGGTTGCGGGCCAACCCCAGAAACCCGGCATGATCGATCAATTGGGTCACGCTGCCTGGAACGCCTCGCTGCAGGGACTCGGTTTTCTCTCGTTTGTCGGCGAAAGCACGTTAGTTCTGCTCCGCCTCCTGGTGAACCCTCGTCGAATCCGCTGGCAACCCTTCTTCTACAACCTAAGAGCGGGCGGACTCCAAGCCGTCCCGATCGTCGGCCTGCTCTCGTTTATGATGGGCGTGGTGATCGCCTACCAGGCGGCGGTCGCGCTGCGACCCTATGGCGCGTCGGTTTTTATCGTCGAGTTCGTCGGCATCGCCATGCTGCGCGAAATCGTTCCGCTCATCACCGCCATCATCGTCGCGGGACGCTCCGGATCGGCCTACACGGCGCAAATCGGCACGATGAAGGTAACGGAGGAGGTGAACGCGATGCGCACGATGGGGATCGATCCTCTCGAGCTGCTCATTGCACCGAAGGTCCTCGCCCTGGTCGTCGCCCTACCTCTTTTGACGGCGTTTGCCGACGTGACGGGGGTTTTCGGCGGCATGGTGATAGCGAGAACCCAGCTTGATGTCGGCTTCAACGCTTTTCTCGATCGTTTTGAAAGCGTGATCTTTCCGACCGATTATTTGATCGGCGTGGGGAAGGCCCCGGTGTTCGCGGTTATTATCGCGATGATCGGCTGCTATCAAGGACTTTGCGTCAGCGGCAGCGCCGAAAGCGTCGGCCGCCATACGACGGTCAGCGTCGTACAGAGCATTTTTGTCGTGATCGTCTTCGACGCGCTTTTTTCCGTACTGCTCGACTGGATGGGCATCGGCTTGTTCGCGCAATGAGTTTCGACGATAAGATTCCGGAGCCGGTCATCGAGATTCGCCACCTGACCACGAGGTTCGGCAGCGCGGTGATCCATGACGATATCAGCTTCACGGTGCTGCGCGGGGAAATCTTCGCGGTTGTCGGCGCCAGCGGCAGCGGCAAATCGACGCTGCTCCAAGAGATGATCATGCTGCGCCGGCCGGAGTCGGGATCGATTCATGTGTTGGGAAAAGATCTTTCGGCCATCGGCGAGCGAGAGTCGATGGAGCTCCGCCGCCGCCTCGGCGTGCTGTTTCAGCATGGGGCTTTGTTCAGCGCGCTCACGGTGGCGGAAAACATCGCGGTTCCTCTTCGCGAGCACACGCAGCTAAGCGTCGAATTTATCCGGGAGATCGTCGGGATCAAGCTCGGCTGGGTGAGGTTGCCGGCCAATAGCGCGGAAAAATATCCGAACCAGCTGAGCGGCGGGATGCTCAAGCGCGCTGCCCTGGCGCGGGCGATCGCGCTGGACCCCGAGTTGGTGTTCCTCGATGAGCCGACCGCCGGCTTGGATCCGGCAAGCACCGCCGCGTTGGACGACTTGATTCGCCAGCTGAAATACATTCTCGGACTCACGATCGTCATGGTGACGCACGATCTGGATTCGCTCTGGAACGTCGCCGGCCGCGTCGGTGTATTGGGTGACGGCAAACTTCTTGAGGTCGGCACCATGGAGGAGCTGTCGCGCTCGGACCACCCCTTGGTCGCGGAATATTTTCAGGGCTCGCGCGGACGGGGAGCTAAGGAGCAGGCATGGAACCGAAGGTAAGTTATATATGGGTCGGCGCCTTCGTGGTCTTATTCGGCGCCGTTCTCATCGTCATCGTCCTGTGGTTGGTGCGCGGCGGGCCGCATAGAACCTATCGGAGCTATTACGCCTATTTCGGTGAATCCGTGTCGGGTCTAAACGAAGACTCGGTGGTGAAGTATAAGGGCATCAACGTCGGCAGGGTCAGAAACATGCGCCTCGATCCCGAGAATCCCGAAAGAGTTCGCCTGGTCCTCGACATCGCCGAGGGCACGCCGATCAAGGAAGATACCGTCGCAAGCGTGGCTACCCAGGGGATTGCGGGACTCGCTTTCCTCGAGCTGGGCGGTGGAACCCGCGACTCGCCGCCGCTCACGCCTTCACCCGGCCAGCCCTATCCGGTGATCAAAATCAAACCGTCAGTGCCTCTGGATCAGGCCGCCGCCACGCTAATGACCAACGTGAATGAGATCGTTTCGTCCCTCAAGGACCTGACCGATAAAGAGAGCCGCGCAGCGATCAGGCAAACCATGGTCAATTTGGCGGAGCTGACGGCGGCTCTGAAACAACGCGAGAAGGAGCTGGACAAACTCTTCTCGAGCGCAGACCGTACGCTGGAGAATACCCGAGAAGCGACTGAAAAACTGCCGGCGTTGGTTTCCCGCGTCACGGAAACCGCCGCCGCTTTCGAGACTATGGGGCAGCAAATTGCCCGTACCGGCAAAAGCGTCGATTCGTTGGTCGCCGGGAGTCAACAAGACGTCCACCAAACTCTTTCCGAAGCCGGTTTGTTGATCGCGGAACTCCGGCAACTGACCGAGAGGTTGCAGCGTCTGGCCCAACAGGTAGAGCAGAATCCCAGGTCGCTGTTGTTCGGACGCCGCCCGGCGCTGGGACCGGGTGAATGAACGCATGCAACGTAAGCGAAAAAGCAACAGCATTCTTCTAGCCGTGTTATTTCACCTTGCGGCCGGGTGCACGATTTTTCCGGAGGCACCGAACCAGCCGGTGCGTAGTTACCTTTTCACACTCGACTCCACCGCAGACAAATGGCCGTCATGCGCATCGCCTCACGGCGTGCTCGTGGTCAGTTTGCCCCAGGAGCACGGCGGCACTAACACCAGCGGCATCGCCTACCTGCTGCGGCCGCATGAGATCCGATACTACGCGTACAACCAGTGGGCCGAGAATCCGGCTCGGCTGTTACTGCCGCTGATGGTTCAAGTCATGGAAAAGACCAATTGCTGGGGTACCGTGACGCACGCCGCTGCCGCCTTGCGCGATGATTTTCGGTTGGACAGTGAAATCCTACAGTGGCAACAGGAGTTTTTTTCCAATCCCAGCCGGGTGCGACTCTCCTTTCGCGCGCAGTTGGTTGAGAGCCAGAAACGGGAAGTGATCGCCGCTCGCCGATTCGAGATAATCGAAGAAGCGCCCAGCGGCGACGCCTACGGCGCCGTCATCGC
>DASYRN010000014.1:0-7455 GCA_036004365.1 Binatia bacterium | reverse complement strand
ACGAAGCAAATGAGCCTTTTTCAACGGTCTGTTGACAGCTATCTCGGCAATGCCATATATAGAGCGTCCCAAAGAATTTCCTTTTTTTATGTATCTTCTCCTCACGCTCTGGCTTCTTGTTATGGTCGTCCCGGCCAAAATTAGGGCTGCGGATCAGAAAATCGTCATCGGAGGCGCCCAATCTCTCACTCCTCTAGCAGAGAAGTTTTCAGATCGTTTTCGCATCAAAAACCCAGAAATAGAAATCCAAATCCGTGCCGGTGGTTCTAACTATGCGGTCGCCGCCGCGCGAAGCGGTGAGATAGACATCGGCCTTGTCGCCCGTAATCTCGATCCGGCGGAAAGGACCGGGCTTCAAATTGTCCCCATAGGGCACGATGCTATCGTCCTTCTCTCCTATCCTGGAAATCCCTTGGACAACCTGACTCTGGCGCAGATCCAGAGCATCTACTTGGGAAAAATTAGCTACTGGAGCGAGTTGGGAGGCGAAGCCAAAAAAATGGTCCCTCTAACGCGGGAGAGGAGCGCGGCCATTCGTACCGTTTTTATCCAAGAGCTTTTTGGGAAACAATTCGACGGCCAGGAAAGGGCTTTTACCATCCGTGCCAGCAAAGAAAAGATCCTCAGGACCATCAAGAGAATCACAGGAGCCATAGGATACGGCATTGTCCGCCTCGAAGAGGCACGGAGTCAGGGAGTCAAAGTCTTAGCCGTTGAAGGGAAGCTCCCCATCGAAGAGAATATTGTCCAAGGCGTCTATCCTTTCACACGGGGTCACTACCTTGTTGTCCCAACCAACGCTCCCAGCATCGTGCAACAGTGGGTTGCCGATTTCGTGAGATTTGGTGGCGGGGTACCCATCAATTGAGACCGACATGAAAAGCTTGCTCTACAAGTTGCTGCTTTCCTTTCTTCTCGTCATCCTCTTGCCGATGGGACTCGCGATTCTCTGGACCTCACATACGCTATCGACACTGCTGGAGCGGCGTTTCGTAGAGAAATCCATGGGTCAGGTGGAACAGGTGCGCCTTCTTCTAAATGAAAGACAGGAGACTGCCACCGGCCTGGTCAGTTGGATCGCTGAAATGCCTGGGGTCAAGGCCGCTCTGACTACAGATGATCGGGACCGGTTGTTTCAACACCTGCTCCCATTGGTTGGATCTGTTGAGCTCG
This sequence comes from Binatia bacterium, assembly GCA_036004365.1. Taxonomy (GTDB): domain Bacteria; phylum Desulfobacterota; class Binatia; order UBA9968; family UBA9968; genus DP-36. The sequence goes on along the minus strand of DASYRN010000014.1, from coordinate 6,282 downwards.
ACTTTATTGAGATCCTCGACAACGAAGGAAAAATATTTTTGCGCGTGCACGATCCCTCCCGCACCAGTGACCAACCCCGCTTGGCAAAGGAGACCCAAGGGCTGCTGCGAGGGCAGCGCGATCTGTCGAATTACGGAATCGAAGCGCGGGATGGCAATCTCTATTTAACTGCTGCGGAGGCCATAGAGGAGGGAGCCGTTCTGGGAGTTGTAATCGCCGGCTACGCACTCAACCCGGACTTCATTAAAAGGCTAGAGAAGATATCCGACTCTCAGGCTATCGTGACCCTCGGCGATCGGCGCGTTTCTGCCAGAGCCATCCATTCTGAGAAGGCGACACCCGCCGCCATGTCTCAAGGAAGATGGCTCGAAACCGAGTGGCACCGTGACGTTCCTTCGCCCGCTCTCGAACTGCGTTTCCCACTCGAAACGTCGCGAGGTAATGAAGGACAAATCTCCCTTTTCTTTCCTTCGCTCGAAATGACAGCGGCCATCGGCACCCTGCAAAAGACCCTGCTCGCCGTCGCTCTGGTGGGGATCGGGCTCGCATTGTTAGTAGCTTGGATATCCGGCCGCCGTCTGACTCAACCGCTTAAAGAGCTCGTGCATGGAACCGAGGAGGTGGCTTCCGGCAATTACTCCGCTCCGGTACACGCAGGATCCAACGATGAGATCGGCGCCTTGGCCGCTTCTTTCAACCATATGCTGGAGGAACTTCGTAAATCCAAGGCGGAGGTCGAAAGCTATCGCCTGGAACTGGAAAGGAAGGTCGCCGAGAGAAGCGAACAATTGATAGAGACGGAAAAAAAGCGAGCGGCGATGGCACACATGATCGCGCATGATCTTAAAAATCCGCTGTTGGGCATCAAAAAAACCTTGGAGCGATTAGACCAGACACCTACGGATGTGAATGGGGAGCAGAGAAGCAAGATCTTGGCGGATCTTTTGGGTGCTGGGGACCTGGTCATCGGCATGGTGAATGAAATGCTGGACCTCTATCGCTCCGACTTCGGCGACCTCCCTCTATCCCCGACGTCTTTCCAAGTCGAGGAAATGGTTCAGGCCAGCCTTAGAATTCTCGGGCCCGATGTGGAAGAGAAAGGGATCCAGGTTTTGTTCCGGTCCGATCCTCTTCGCATCTCTGTCGTGGCGGACAAAAAACGGCTCACCCGCCTTCTTATCAACCTCCTAAGCAATGCCATAAAATTTTCTCCCGAACGGGGCAGAATCTCAATCTCGACGGCCATTCTCGAGGGCAACGGATCAGCGTCTCAGCTTCTGCTCCGCGTGGAGGACGAGGGAGCCGGCATACCGGAGCAGGATCTTCCTAGGATTTTCGATCGCTTCTACTCGCGGGATCAAGAGACCGTAGAGAGAGGGACTGGACTGGGGCTTCCCTACTGCAAGCTCGTGGCCGCCGCTCATGGCGGAAAGATAGTGGCGGAAAATCGGGATGGAGGCGGCTTCGCCGTGTCGGTCATCATTCTCATGAATGCGTGGAACGCGGGACAGATCTATGCCGCTTAGACTATTGATCGCCGACGACGAGAGACTGTTCCGACAGAGCCTAAGAAAATTACTGGAGAGCGAAAAGGATATCAAGGTCGTCGCCGAAGCTGCCGATGGTCAAGAGGCAGTCCTAAAAGCCCGCGAAAAAGAGCCCGACATAGCGCTTCTGGATGTTCGAATGCCAAAAATGGACGGGATCAAAGCCGCAAAACTCATAGCGACCGTGGTGCCCAAGACGAAAATTTTGATGCTTTCGATCCACGACGATGACGAAAAGATCATCTCGGCCCTGAAGGCCGGTGCCACGGGCTATATCCTTAAGGATGCCGATCAAGCCGACTTTATTGAGATCTTACGTCATACCCACGCGGGCAAGATCCACTCCTCCCCATACCTGGCTCACCTTACCCTCGATTCATCTCGGAACCACGAAGATCTTTCGCAGGAAGAAAGAGAAAGACAGTTCAGCGAGAAATATGGTCTTTCCGACCTTGAGCTCAGGGTTCTCCAGCTCGTCGCCGAAGGACTCAATAACGAGGAAATAAGCCGGCTGACCCATGTGGCCCGAGAAACGATCAAAACCCATCTGAAAGGACTTTTCCGCAAACTCGAAGTCAAAAACCGCACCGAAGCCGCCGTACTGGCCGTAAGAGAAGGCCTGGATTAGATCCCCAGATGGGGGGGCTTAAAAACCCCCCGAATGGGGGATTGACACAGGTCCCCCGAGTACGAGATATATGTCACGCCCTTGAGGAGAATATTTCCTTAAAGATTTCGTCTTACAATTTAAGGAGGAACATGAAACCGATGAAAAGTGTAACGTTGGTTTTGCTCCTTGCGATTTCTTTTCTCATGGCAATGGTCCATTTTGCGACCGCCGGAGAAGTAGGAGAGCCAGCGCCGGATTTTGAACTCGACAGCACCAAGGGAGGTAAGGTCAAGCTCAGCAGCCTTAAAGGAAAGAATGTTCTCATTAATTTTTACGTCCTAGACTATGACCCTGCCTGAATAAAGCAGCTTCAGGCGTCCGGTTCGGACGACAGCTATGCTAAATTTCAGGCAGAAAATACCGAGGTTCTCGGCATCAGCGTTAACACAATATTCTCCCAAAAGGCCTTTGCAGATTTTACAAAGATCCAATTTCCTCTTCTAGCCGCTGGTCCCCGTGACTTCGAGGGTACTCGCAAAGTTTTGAGGGAGTATGGGGTGCTGGATGAAAAAAGAGGTCTTGCTCGACGCTCCTATGTGATTATCGACAAGGAGGGGATTGTGCGTTTTAAGAGCATTCGACCCACCAACACCGAGAAGGATCTGCTCTCAACTGAGGCATTACTTGACGAGGTAAGGAAAATTAACAAAGGCAGTTAGAAAAACTGTTCATGAGAAAGGAGACAAAAATGCATCAAGGTAGATTCTTATGGGCAACTGTGTTTGCTCTATTTTCACTCTTCATCACTGCGGAGCTTTTCGCTCAGGAGGAGGTGATTGAAAAAAGGCAAAAGCTCATGAAGCAGCAAAGCGCAGCAGCCAAAGCGATTAAAGGAGCTGTGGAGGAAAAGGACTACGCAACTATAGAAGCAAAGGCCAAAGAGATCATGGGAACGTCAGAGAAGATTCCCGATCTCTTCCCCAAAGGCAGCACCAAGGGAAAAACCAAGGCCAAAGCCGAGATCTGGGAAAAATTTGATGAGTTCAAGCAGAATCCTGTGAAGTTAAACAAAGCGGCCAGTGAACTAGCGGATGCCGCCAAAGCCAAAGACGATGAAGCGGTTAAAGTAAAGGTCAAGGCTCTCGGCGATGTCTGCGGCTCCTGCCATAAAGCCTTCCGAGCTGAAAAATACCCTGAGTAACTAACCCGTCGAAACGAGCCCCGGCTGAGAAGTCCGGGGCTTGTCATTTAAAGGGAGGGAAAAATCATGAAAGCCAGGTCGTTTACTTGCGCCGTCTTCCTTTTTCTTGCGGTTTTCACTCTTTCTTCCGTCTCAGCCGCTGACAAAGATGATAAGGGTAATAAGCATCAGTTTCCGCAGGATGCGACTTTTACGACTCTAGTTACCCTACCGCGCCCGGTCGAAGGCCTGACCGGCGACGGCGTCGCTAACCTATACATCGGCGGATCGGGGGCCACTCCCTGCCCAATCTGGCAAATTAACATCCATAAGCCGAGTCTGACCGTGGTTGGAAACGTGCCAACCAATATAGGCGCAATAACCATAGCCAGCTGCGCCTTTACGGGCATCGCGTTCGATGCTGCGGGAAATCTCTACCAGGCGGACGGCACGGCGGGCAGGATCTACAGAATCTTGAAGCCGAATTCAGCAAGCCCGCCGGATGCGACTATTTTTGCTCAGGGCGCCCCAGGAACCAACGGGCTGGCCTTCGACGAAGATGGAAATCTTTGGACAAGCGATGGGGTCACAGGTCAAGGCCGAGTATGGAAAATTACTGGCCCGGAAGCGGACTGCACATTGGGGGCGGAAAAAAACTGCATTGAAGTTTTTCGGATCCAGCCGATGGCGAATGAGGTGAACTTAGTGAGTGGCGTCGGTGGAGTCGGGCGCGATGTTCGCGCGTTACCGCCTGGTGTTATATTAGTGACGCCAACAACTCGCAACGCGGCACTTAACACCGTCTGTCCAGCACCATTCACTACTCCCTGTGCCCTTGGTTCCCAACCCCTCGTAGCCAACGGCTTAGCCTTCAACAAGAAGGGGGATCTCTTCAATATTGATACCGCTCGCGGAGCGCTGTGGAAGGTGGAATTCGACCGGCATGGGGATCTCAAGAGTCCGACCGGCTGTGACACCACATTTACGGCCAACACCCTCTGCCTCAGCAATGTCTTTGTAGCTCATCCCATTCTCGAAGGCGGCGACGGCATTGCTCTGGACAAGGAAGGAAATATCTGGGTGGATGCCAATGAGCGCAACGCGGTGGCGGTTGTTACGAAGGATGGAGAGGTCTTCGAAATTTTCCGCAATCCGGTGAACTTACCGAACCCAGTTGGATTTGGAGTTGGATTGAGAAATGCGGGCGACCAGAGTGTCGGCAACAATCACATTCTTGAATTCCCAACCAGCCCTTTCCTGACCGGTAAGCTATTCTGCACATCTATGTCTGACGGCAACCGGCGCGACAACTCCCCCAACACGGGTGGAGAGATCGTGCCGGGCACAGCGATTCTAGGCAAGATCTCCTGCATGGACCAGGAGCTGAAGATTCCGGGCTTGCCGCTCCCGGTTCATTAAGATTCCGCTGGCGTGCCCTCGAAACCTTGAAAGGAGGCGCTGTCATGAAAAAAGTTTTGATTGTACCTATTCCCGTGCTGCTTATCCTAGGATTCTTTGCCTTACCCGTCATAGGAGATGACACCCTGGTGAGATTCGAGGGCGGCATCGGGGTTAGTCCATTGAGAGGTACTCCCGCTGTCCCAGTGGCTAACACTGTCCAGGGTGTCAGCCCTCCCGGCCAGTTTTGGAGGATAAGCGACCTGGATGCCAAGATAAAGACGAACGGGGATATCCAGGTCGATGGGGAGGGGCTGTTGTTGGCTGGAGGCGATACCATAGGGACGAACGCCAACCAGACCGTCGGCGCAACACTCTTCTGTGGTGGCGTGGCTTCTAGTACGCCGCATGGTGTGCCGCTGGAACCTGATGGAGACTTTAAGATCAAAGACACGCTTAGTCCATTGCCGCCACCGGTCTGTGCCAACCCAGTGCTCCTGATCCGGAGCTTCAATACCACTACTGGCGTTCTCGGGGTCTGGTTCGCGGCCGGCATTCCGAAGAGCAATAAAAGCGATTAGTGATTCCAGCAGGGCAGGGCATAAGGCGTCGGATCCTTAGACTACATAGTGCCTACTGTAATTTGGCTGAGAAAGGCCTCTGGATGATCCCAGGGCCTTTCTTCGCGAGGAGAAGGAAATGAGAAGATCTTCTTTTTTTGTCGCTACCTTGTTCTTCACTATCGTGTTTGCAGGTATAGTCTGGGCGAGCGACGGGATCATTGTCAAAAGAGAGGCGGCGGAGAGATTCGTTACGCTGCCTGACGGCGTGCGCTTTCCCGAGGGGATCGCGGCGAATCCTCATAACGGCGACATTTACGTGGCCACGTTCGACACCGGCCCCAACAGCAACAAACTGCTGCGGTTCACAAAAAATGGCAAGCTCGTCGCGCAGCGCGACTTTGGCGGAGATCCTCTCCTCGGGCTTGAATTTAACCAATCGGACAACAAGGTCTACATCTGCAATGCCAGCGCGCTGGTGGGACGGACTTCGAAAATCCAGCGGATTGCAGCAGATTTCAACGACAAGACGCCGATTGAGGAGGTGGCCATTATCACCACCCTAGGAGTAGGAGCGCCCGGCCCTCTGGATGTTCTTAATCCTGACGGGAGCAAAGACACAATTGTCTTTGGCAACAACGCCGCCGCTCCCAACGCCCTCAAATTTAACGGGGCGGGCCAACTATTCGTTTCTGACTCATTCCAGGGGGCGATCTTTCGCATTGACAATCTCCAAACTTGCGCGCCGTCTTGCACGGTTAACACAGTCGCACACGACGGTCTTCTGGCGACCGCCGGCTTCCCGGCTTTTGGAGCGAATGGAATAGACTTCGGCAGCAACGGCCACCTCTTTATTGCCAATACTGGGGACGACCGCATCTTGGAGCTCGATCTGTCAACGTCAACGGTTAAGATCACTGTCTTCGCTGAAAGCATCAATGGTGCTGATGGGATTGCCTTTGATGACGACGGTCATCTCGTGGTCGC
>DASYRN010000013.1:0-56426 GCA_036004365.1 Binatia bacterium | reverse complement strand
CGCGCTTCGTCTTCCTCTTGGCGAAGGATGTCACAGAAGATGCACCGGTCCCGATACTGGAAAAATGTCTGACAACCCTGCAGTTCAATGGCAACGCTTTGAGGAATAATCGGCAACGCTATGAGCTGAGAGTGAGGATGTTCCAGGGAGGCACCGGCTTGCTCGCCGTGGTTCTTAAAAATAAGCGCGTACCGAAATCTCTTGTCTTTTTTAAGGTCCGCTAACCGCTCTCGATAAGCCCACAGAACGTTTCTAAATGCGGGAAGAGAGATAGTAGACAGGTTGTCATTGTGGTTTGGGGATTCGACAATCACTTCATGAGCCCCTACGCCATTCATCATGTCATAGATGCCGTTCCCGGCTTTGTCCAAGTCGCCTTCAATTCTTAAAGCAGGGAACTTGTTAGGAACGACCCTTAAACTCCATCCTTTTCCATTTTTGTCGGAGCCGTTGTCTCGGTAAGCCATAATCTCAGGCGGGGTCAAGTGTTCATTGCCTGGACAAAACGGGCATACTCCGCCTCTGGGAGGAGACGCCTGCATTTTGAAATCATTAGGTCGGGCTCTCCGTTCTGTAGCTATGATCACCCATCGCCCGACAATGGGATCCTTTCTTAGCTCTGGCATAGATTTCCTCTGGTAAAAACAAAGAAATTATACATCAAACTCCGTGCGCTTTAAAGTTAAGAAGCGGATTCTTCTCGAGTGCTGGGGTTGGTCCACATCTTCTTCGGTTGGGCGCGGGGGACTACGACAATACCTCCCTCAGAAACGAAGTAATGCTCATTGTCTCTATTCATGTCGTAACCGATCGCTGCGTCTGAGGGGATCGTATTGTGTTTGTCAATGATGGTCCTTCGGATTTTGCAATTGCGTCCTATTTCTACCCAATCCATAATGATCGAGTCCTCGATTAGGGAATAGCTGTGGATTCTTACGTTGCGGCCGATGACCGATTTGCGAACTTCACTGCCACTGATGATCGTTCCTTCTTCGACAATGGAATTGATCGCCACTCCTCGCCTTGCCTCTTCGTCGAACACAAACTTCGCTGGAGGATCGCCATATCCCGCCGTTCGGAGCGGCCAACTTCGGTTGTATAGGTTAAAGCAGGGATCTACGGATCTTAAGTCCATGTTGGCCTCGAAATAGGCTTCTATAGTTCCGACGTCGCGCCAGTAGCTCGACTCTTCCCCCTTAAAAGGAAGAGGAATACGGTTTTTCCTGAAATCGTAAGCGTAAACTTTTCTTTTGTTCAACAGGGCGGGGAGTATGTCTTTGGCGAAGTCATGGTTGCTGGCTGGGTTTCGGTTATCAACCTCGAGAGCATCGATAATCGCGTTTTTGCCGAAGAGGTAATTGCCCATGGAAGCTAGGCAATAAGTGGGCTCGCCGAGAATGGGCTTCGGCGTGGATGGTTTCTCGTCAAAACCAATAATGCGCATGTCTCGATCCACGCTTACGATACCGAACGCCGGGCCTTCTTCAACCTTGACCGGAAGCACCGCCACTGTTACCTCCGCTCGCTTAGCTCTGTGCTCCTCTATCATTTGGCGAATGTTCATTCGGTACACATGGTCCGCTCCGAAAATAGCCACAAGCTCGGGGTCGTGTCGCTCGATGAGATAAAGGTTCTGAAAGACGGAATTAGCCGTTCCCTGGTACCATTCTTCGTCTCTCCTCATCTGGGCTGGTACGGGAATGATAAACCGATCGCCCAAGACATCGGAAATCTGCCAGGCCTCCTGAAGATGTTCCATCAATGATTGGGATTTGAACTGAGTCAGAACGTAGATGGAGTAGATCCCTGAGTTGACGAAATTTGAAAGCACGAAGTCGACGATTCGATATTTTCCGCCGAACGGAACCGCTGGCTTCGCTCGATCCTTGGTAAGAGGATAGAGCCGATCTCCTCTGCCTCCTGCCAAAATGATTCCCAAGACGTCCATTCTTTATACGATTGATGCTAGCTTCTGGTACAAATCAAAGTATGCTTTAGCCGATTGGTTCCAGGAGAAATCTTCTCTCATAGCCCGCTTTATCAGAAACCTCCATTCCTCCTTCTTGGAAAAAAGCTCTAGGGCCCTGTCCACGGCTTGTAGCAGCGCTGACGGTTCATAAGGTCCAAACACAAAGCCAGTGCCGTTGCTTGGCGTCGTGTAATCTCGGACTGTATCGCGTAGGCCTCCCGTGGCCCTTACGATGGGGATCGTACCATATTTTAAGCTATAAATTTGGTTGAGGCCACAAGGCTCATAAAGTGACGGCATGAGAAATAAGTCCGCTCCCGCTTCGATCCGGTGGGCTAAAGCCTCATCGAAGCGGATTTTGACAGCGACCTTTTCTGGATACCTGCTGGCCGCTTGTTTGAAAAAAGATTCATACCGCTTTTCTCCGGTTCCCAGAACAGCGAATTGCAACTCGCGGCGAAGCAATTCGTCCAACATCTTCTCTAAGAGGTCAAAGCCCTTTTGCGATGTTAGGCGCGAAACCATTGCGAGAAGCGGAATGTCAGGACTCTCCGGCAAACCCAGAGCCCGCTGCACATCGGCCTTGCAGATCTTCTTTTGTGAGAGATTTTCAATGCTATAATTTTTCGCGACGAAAGGATCGGTCTCGGGGTTCCATACAGAATAGTCGGCCCCATTCAGGATGCCTACAAGGTTTGCCGATCTTTCCCGGAGGACTCCCTCCAGGCCAAATCCTTGTTCAGCTGTTTTGATATCTTCGGCATAAGTAGGGCTCACGGTCGTAATCGCATCGGCGAAGACCAGTCCTGCTTTGAGAAAATTGATTTTCCCGTAGAACTCAAGATAGCTGGGACTGAAGTAACTGTGATCAAGGTTCAGCAGATGCCAGTCCGAATACGAGAAGAGTCCCTGGTAGCCCAGATTATGTATTGTGAAAACAGTTCTTAACCGGTTAAGCTCCGCGTATCGCTCAGGTTGGGCCTTATAAAAAGCAATGGCGAGTGCCGACTGCCAATCGTGACAGTGGAGAATTTGCGGAGGATCATATCTTAGGATCTCGAGCGCAGCCCGTGAGAAGAATGCGAAGCGCTCAGCGTTGTCAGGATAGTCTCCATCTGATGTAGCATAAAGAGAGTCGCGGTTATAGTATTGATCAGCTCGGACAGCATAAACCCTGATTCCGTTCCCGAGGTTATTTTTAAGCACCGTCGCGGCCACTTCTCTATCCGATACCGTGACGGTCAGACTGAAGGGTGTCTCCCTCAAGTTGGGCTGAGACTTTAGCACAGATCGGTAAGCAGGCAGGATGATGGTGATTTTTAGCCCAAGCCTTTCAAGAGCTAAAGCGAGGCCGCTGGCAGCATCGGCCAGCCCGCCGCTCTTCGCGAATGGTGTCACCTCGGGCGAAACCATAGCGATATGTGAGAGCGGAACTTTCTCTTCACTCATATTAACCTGCTTCTGTCAGGACAACGGGTCAAAAAAAATGCGACTTTGCTTAAAACATTGCAGGCCGAGTGCCAGTTGCAGAAGCATTCAGCGAGAACTAAAGACTTGCTCGCTAATGACTGACTCATTCCGTTTGTTTCTCTCCCTGTTTCTTCCGGCAGTTGCTGATCCGGGATAGGATGTCTAAAATTTGGTCCATTTGGGCAATTTGCTCGAAGGTGTAGCGGGCTTTGCGGCACCAATTGGGCCGCTCTCGCCAGGTACCGGGGGTATTTTGCGGCCAAATCTCCAACCATAAATCCTCAAGATTGATGAGCAAAAGCTTGGCAGGCTGACAAGAAAGATGTCCTAGCCAAGCTTTCAAGACGGCCTCGGCGCTAGGGATTTCTTTTTTCATCCACCCTCTTGTTTTTAGGAAATGCACGAGAGCTTCTCTTTGAGAGTGACGTTCGGCTCTTTTTTCAACCACGCCGTTGTCGTCAAGGAGTCCGAGATCGAGCCGATCATCAATATCCAATCCCTCCCAGAAGGAGGCAAAGGTAGGAGTGTCATGGGTATTCAGGCTTGCGACGGTATGAGGTGAAACTTCCCCAAGCACCTCTTCGACTTGAGGCATTATGCTAAACTGGCCGACATACATTCCCCAAATTTTGTGCTCGGCCATCGAATCATTGACGTAAGAAGGAACCGTCCCCAGGTTCTCTCCTACAATCACTGATCCGTGCTTATGGGATTCTAAGTTCAGGATGGCGTAGAACTCCTCGGGTCGGTAATGGACGTACACCCCGTCAGTGGGTTCGGCGCCCTCAGGAATTAAAAATAGGCGGTGCAGACCCATGATATGGTCGATGCGGAGCAGGCGGGAATATTTGAGATGGTTTTGCAAGCAGGCGATAAAATAGCGGTAACCCTGCTCACGGAGCCGCTCGGGATGAAAAGGCGGGAAACCCCAATTTTGACCCTTCGAAAAAAATGCATCGGGAGGGGCTCCCACATTTATCTCCTTGGCAAAGAAAATCGATTCACGCCAGACGTCATAACCGTCGCGGTGGACGCCCAGAGGCAAATCCAAGTACAAGGCTGTTTCCAGCCTTCCCATCTTTTCTGCCAAGGCTTCCATCTGTTCGTGAACTACCCACTGTGCGTAGAGATGGTACTGCTTAACTTCCTCTCGGTAGTCACCCGGGTTCAAAACCCCGGCGTGGGCTGAATCGGTCCACTCTCTCCAGGGTTTGCGCTGGGTCTCTACGGCAGCGCGAAATTCAGCATAGTCCTCAACCTGAGGCCGCGAATTGACAAAGCGGTAAAAGGCGGTGAACCGCTCTGAGCGCTCGTGGAATAGATGTCGGAGCAATTCTTCCAAGGCCTTCCGTTTTAAGAGCATCCCCTGGTCGTAGTTGACCAGGGATGACGAACGGAGGGCTCCGATCTGGCTTTGAAAGTCGGGGGAACTCACCAGTGAGCGGGTCGCGGCGCAGTCCATATATTCGGGAACGCGCGTCACGTCTACGTAAAACTCGTTCCAGAATAGCCGACTCACTGGGGCGTAAGGACTGGGCTCGTAGGGCTGCTCCAAAAAGGCGCTGAGAAGCGGAAGAGTAGCGACAACTTCACAGCCGAGCTTTCGGGTCCATTCAGCGAGCCCCGCCAAATCCGTGAGGTCGCCAGCACCCCAGCTCTCGCTTGATTGCAGCGCATAAAGAGGGAAAAAAACTCCCCATGCCCTGGGTCTAATATTAGGAAGCGAAGAGGCATGCCACGGGGCCGAAATGATGAGGGATTCGAAAGAGCTACCCCCAATGATCAATCTCAGATGATGATAACCGAAAGGCAGCTTATCTGTGAGGGTCAGCCATCCTCTTAGGTAAACGACGCCGTCGACTTCTTTTCTTGTAAGTCGCTCGACCTTATTCCAGTTACTTGTCCCGGTTAGACGGTCTTTGTTCTCGAGCAAAATCTCATAATGAATAGAACCCTCTGCTAAATCGAGAGGGACTCGAAGCCTTATTTTTAATGGACCTCGGCCCCAGGCGACGGAAACGGGCTCGATACTGCGCCGCCAAATATTGCCTTCGCGTTCATGGAGCGCCAAGGGGACATCATCCATGTGCTCGACTGGTGCTCCGAGCGCGCGTAGAACTGCAATCAGCGCATCATGCGATGGATATCTGACGTGTCCGTGGGAATCGTAGTAGGCTGTCTGCACGCCGTAGAACCGGGCGAGGCTGCGAAGCAGGACGGGAAGCTTAGAAGACATCCTAGTCGATCTATAGCATGCAGTGAAGAAGTTGTCCCACTTTTTCGCCCAGCCTTACCCCGCTCTAACGAAATGTCCAAACAGTGCCCCACACCGGCCGGGAAGGGGAGAGCTGTGCAGGATTTGATTCTCTACGCGCGCGTGGTGGCCGCCTAATAGATCATGGAGGTCGCTGTTTAGTTCCGGCAATGCCTTTGTCGAGATCGCAAGCTCCTTTTCTTTTCGACTAACGTTGAGCACAGTGATGAGGCACTCGCTCTGCCAGTGCCTGGCGAAAGCATAAATGCCGTCCGCCGCGTGGAGTTCTTGGTAGGTTCCTCTTCGCAGAGCTGCATATTTGTGGCGGAAACGAATCAATGTCTGGCTGTAAGCAAAAAGCGCTTTATTCCACGTTTCGCGCCGCGTCCACGGCATTCCTTGGCGGTTGTCGGGATCGTGCCCGCCCTTGAGGCCTATCTCGTCGCCGTAATAGATGCAAGGAACTCCCGGGTAAGTCATCATGAACAATAGGGCGAGGCGATAGGCGGATTCATCTTCTCCCACGACGGTGAGAGCACGCGGTGTGTCATGACTGCCGAGGAGGTTTAACTGGACATCGAAAACTTCTTGACGATATTTCTTCGTCAGCGTAGCAAGGGTCTCTGCAAATCCCTCAGCAGAAAGAGGGGCAATGTGACAATAGCCGCTCTTTTTGATCTCATCTTGATTGAGTGTTTCCGCCGCGACTAATCCCCAGATAGCTCGCGCAAGCTCGTAGTTCATGACGGCGTCGAACTTATCCCCTGTAAGCCATCGTGTTGCATCTTCCCAAATCTCGCCGACGATATAGGCTTCAGGATTGACTTCCCGGCAGCGTCGGCAAAACTCCCGCCAGAATTCATCGTCGTCAATTTCATTGGGCACGTCCACGCGCCAACCATCGATGCCGAATTTGAGCCAGTGAGTGGCAACACCCCAAAGAAATTCTCGGACAGCGGAGGCCTCGGTATTGAATTTGGGCAATTCAGCCAGGTTCCACCAAGCTCGGTATCCTAGACTTTTGTCGGGATTATAGGCGTTGAGCGGAAAGGAATGAATATAAAACCAATCCAGGTAAGGGCTGTTTTCACCGTTTTCAAGAATGTCGTGGAATTTGAAAAAACCCCTGCCGCAATGATTGAACACTCCGTCCAAGATCTCTTTAAACCCAAGCGTATGACACCGGTCCAGAAGCTCGCGAAGTGCTTCATTTCCGCCAAGCATCGGATCTACTTGCAAATAGTCATACGTGTTATAGCGGTGGTATGAGGCCGCCTGAAAAATGGGATTCAAATAAATGGCGTTCACGCCAAGACTCTTTAAATATTCCAAATTCTTGATGATTCCAAAAAGGTCGCCACCCTTATAACCGTAAAGAGTTGGTTTGGAATCCCAGGATTGCAGTCCTGCAGGTTTCTTAACGCGATCGCTTTCGCAAATCGGTCGGGAAGGATCTGATAAAATACCGCATCTCCGACCCAAGAAGGCGTAGCCATGATTTACGGAAGGTATCTATTCAGGGCGGTTTTTCACTCTTTTTGTTGGCTACCAGACAGTGATCTCGACTACTCCACTAGATAAAGCAACTTTCTTCCAAGCCAAGGAGGGAGGACGGCTGAAAGACCTAGCCAGAAAACGAGAATTTTAAAATAAACTTATGGTCGCGCGGATGTGGTTCTGGAGGTCTTAGCCATCGTTCCAGGAGGCCTTTAGGGGGTTTTTTTATTTGGCGCGTTATCTCATCGGCCGTAAGAGGCCGGCTCATATGAAATCCTTGTGCTGCATCGCAGCCGAGCAGTGCTAATTTTTCTTTGGTCGCCTGATTCTCCACACCCTCCGCGACGACTTTAAGCCCTAAGTTGTGTGCCAGGTCTATCGTCGATCGAACAATGACGATATCCTCTTCTTGTGTCGCCATATTGATGACAAAAGACTTATCGATCTTGATCTCGTCTATTGGCAACTTGCTCAGATAAGCTAGCGACGAGTAGCCGGTGCCGAAGTCGTCGATGGCAAACTGAAGCCCCATCTCGCTCATCTGTTTCACAATCTCCATCGTGCGCACCGGGTCTGCCATGATCGTGCTTTCAGTAATTTCCAATCCAAAGGAGCCGGGCGGAACCTGGCAAGTCTTAAGCAGTCCTGCGACCTGATCCGGCAAGGCCCGAGATTGTAGGTTCAACATTGAGATGTTGGCTGCGACGCTAAGCTTGATGTCTGCCTGATGCCACTTTTGGCACTGGCGGAGCGCTTCGTGGAGGACCCAAAGCGTAAGAGGCATGATTAATCCAGTTTTTTCCGCGAGAGGCACAAACTGATCTGGTTGTAAGATCCCCAATCGCGGATGCCTCCAACGCACCAGAGCCTCTACCCCGACGATCTGTCCAGTTTGCAATTCTATTTTGGGTTGGTACAGCAAAAATAGTTGGTCGTTAACTATGGCGCGGCGCAGATCTCCCACTAGAGCCAGGCGGTAGGGACTGTTCTGATCTTGCTCGGGGACATAAATCGCATAGCCGCTTTTGCGTGCCTTGGCAGCATACATGGCAACATCTGCACGTTGCATGAGGATGTTCGCATTGTCGCCGTGTTCGGGAAAAAAGACGATTCCGATGCTAGCTTGAATATCTAATTTTAGCCCTTCAAGCACGAAGGGCTCTTCTAACACTTTGAGAATGTCGCGTGCCGTTGTAGTGGCTCTGTTCGAGTCTGCAGCTTGCATTAATACTCCAAACTCATCCCCGCCAAGTCGCATCAGTATGCCATGTTTTCCCAGAGTGGCTTGAACCCGAGGCCCTATCTGCTGCAAGAGCAGATCGCCGATGTGGTGGCCCAGCGTGTGGTTAACTTCTCTGAAGCGATCCAGGTCCATGACGAGCAAAGCTACGGGTTTTCTTTCTTGCGTTCCGTAGGCAACGGCTTGCTGCAAGTGACCGTAAAACAGCTGCCGATGTGGGGCATCCAAGAAATCCACGACCCCACCATTCAGAGAGGCTCTGAGCGTAGTTGTGTCGTCTTGTGTCATTTTTTGAAGTGAGAAAACGCCGTTAAATCAGCCAGATAACAGCAAGAAATATGCCATTGAGCTGCTGAGGGATTCGAGGCGGGGAATTAATGTGTCTTTACAAAAGGTTCTTGCTCAAGGAGCGTAAAACAGACCGATACAAAGCGAGTCGTTCCGGGACAAATTCGTCAAATTTAGGGGGTACCTGTCATTTTGTGTCGCCTTCGAAGGAGAAACCTTGGCACTCAATAGCAAAAAGGACAACCTTACGAAAACCAAGAAAGCTGGACAATCTTAACATGGTGCGCCCGCCGAGAATCGAACTCGGACTTAGGGTTCCGGAGACCCTCGTGATATCCTTTTCACTACGGGCGCTGTGAATTTTTTTTCTATCATTCGACTATTGGGGAGTCAACGTTCTGTGCTCGTTGCGACCTTTGTCGCGATGCGAATCATCTCGTGGTGAATGAAGCCATTCGAGGCGAGGGTCTCCATTCCCCAAATCGAAAAGTCGTTGCCAGATAAAGTGCTCAACGCGCCTCCAGCTTCTCGCACGATGGCGGTAGTCGCCTTGGGTTCCCGTGATACGAGTCTCTTCTTCTGCCAAGATCGAATGTCCAGGAAAACGCTTCCGTAAGACTGCAACGATTCGCGACTCCGATTGGCGATCGACGGACGTGACCAAATCAACGGCGGACTTGTAGTGAATCTGCTTGGTTTGCTACCAGCTCTCACGGATTAGTGTGCCTGCGGACTCGGCCGCCTCCCATGCGGCTGTCATAAATTCGTCCATCTTAGTTCCCTCACGGAATCCTTAGAAAAACGTTGTGGACTATGTTACCTAAAGAAGTGTGAGGATTCGAGCGCCGGCCAAAGTCAATCTCTTCCTTCGTGTATTGGGGAGAAGGCAAGACGGATACCATCTCATTGATACCGTGATTGTGCCGGTTAGTTTGTACGATGATATTGAGATTACAAGGTCGAAGCATCAAGGTCCAAGAGAAGACGACGTGACATTGAGCTGCGATCATCCATTAGTCCCGTCGGGAAAGAAGAACCTTGCTTACCAAGCCGCCTCATTGCTGCTTAGAGAGAAAAAAATCTCTGCAGCTATTCATATTCATATACGGAAACGGATTCCTGTGGGGGGGGGACTTGGTGGGGGGAGCAGCGATGCAGCGGCAACGCTCCTGGGCTTAAGCCGCCTACTTCGACTGGGCTCACACCGAAAGGAATTGTCATCTCTCGCTGTTTCCTTAGGGGCGGATGTGCCTTTCTTTATCCAAGGACGTCCTGCCGAAGCTCTGGGGATAGGAGAAATTCTAAAGCCCATACGTTCTCTTCCTCGGCTCTGGATCATTATCCTCTATCCACGGTTTCCGATCTCTACGCGCTGGGCGTACGAAAATCTCAAGTTGACAAAAGATATTGAAAATACTAGCATTAATTTCTCTCTGCGGGACCCTCAAAAAATCAAGCGGGTTCTGTTTAATGATCTTGAGAAGGTGACTCTTCGCCGCTACCCCGAAATTGCCTTATTGAAGGAAAGATTGGTTCAAGAGGGTGCCGTCGGAGCCCTCATGTCGGGAAGCGGTTCCTCGGTGTTTGGAGTTTTTTCGGGACTCCAGAACGCGAGGAGAGCTTTCCATCACTTACGCATGGAGGAAGGTTGCGAGACCTTCTTGGTACGCTCATTAAGTTGATTCGAGCCCATGCGATAGGGCGCTTTAATATTTTGATTGGCTTGGCGCAGAGGAGGGTCGTATGGAGGTAACCGAGGTCAGAGTTTTTCCTGTCGATGAGGGAAAACTTAGAGCCTATGTAACCATTACGTTCGATGATTGTTTTGTTATAAGAGACCTCAAGATTATTGATGGTCCGAGCGGTTTGTTTATCTCCATGCCCTGCAAGAAAAAAAAGGACGGTACCTACAAGGACATCGCTCATCCCATCAACAACGAGACTAGGAAGAAAATTGAAGAGAAAATCATTGCGAAGTATCAGAGCGTGGTCGGCGAAGGTGGGGGCCAGAGGGTGCTGGTAGGAGAATGACATCATCAAGAGGTGGAGGTTTCGAGTGAGGACCGTTCGGAGTTGGGCGGTCGCCAAGCGGTAAGGCCCCGGACTTTGGATCCGGTATCGAAGGTTCGAATCCTTCCCGCCCAGCCAAGTTTTTGGGACTGCTGAGATGATCGTTCAGTCCACGCAGGGCTGGTCTTTTTTTATAGCTTTGAAGATATGAGTCAGGCAGAGCTGAAGATCTTTGCTGGTAATTCCAATCTTCCTTTAGCGCGTGAAATCTGTGACTACCTCGAGGCGCCTCTCGGCAAAGCGACCGTCGAAACCTTCAGCGACGGAGAAAGCAAGGTTGAAATCAAGGAAAACGTGCGCGGAGGTGATGTCTTTGTTATCCAATCAACATGCGCTCCAGGAAATGACAATTTGATGGAGCTGCTTGTCATGTTAGATGCTTTCAAGCGAGCTTCGGCATCAAGAATCACTGCGGTTATTCCCTATTACGGTTATGCGCGGCAGGATCGCAAGGTAGTCCCGCGCGTCCCTATCAGTGCGAAACTGGTTGCTGATCTCATTACGACTGCAGGGGCTTCCCGGATTCTTACGATGGATTTACATTCCGGTCAGATTCAAGGGTTTTTCAATGTACCCGTGGACAACCTTTACGCGACTCCAGTGCTTCTTCAACATCTCCAGAGACAGCTCAACCGTAACGAAGTCACCATAGTCTCTCCCGATGCCGGCGGGGTCGAGCGCGCCAGAGACTTCGCGACTCGATTGGATGCGTCGCTCGCGATTATAGACAAACGGAGAGTCGGTCCTAACGTAGTGGCAGAGATGAATATTATTGGTGAAGTCAAAGGACAGACTGCGGTCTTGTTGGATGACATGGTGGATACTGCGGGGACTTTGACCATGGCGGCCGAGGCCTTAAAGGAGGAGGGAGCGAAGAGGATCTTAGGTTGCTGCACCCATCCGGTTCTGTCTGGGCCGGCAATTCAAAAGATCAACGATTCCCCTTTAGAGGAGCTTATCGTGACCAACACGGTTCCTCTCAGGCCCGACGCATCAAAATGCAAAAAGATCAAAGTTCTTTCCGTCGCCCATCTCATCGGCGAGGCGATCCGCCGCACGCATGAAGAGCAATCCATCAGCTCTCTTTTTGGTTAGGCGGCCATATCACATATTCCACACCGGAGGTGATTCTCCTTGGAAACTGTTGAAATTCGAATAGAACCACGCGAGTCTGGAAAGGCCCAAAAAGCGAAGAGGCTTCGCCGTGAAGGAAAATTACCTGGGATCTTTTACGGCCCAAAGACCAATCCTGTTCCCCTGGAGCTGAATAAGAGCGAGTTTTTGAGCCGAGTGGCCGACCTTGAAGGCTCACATCTGATTCGCATCAAATCAGGGTCGCCTCTGCTGGCCAACAAAGTAGCCCTGGTTAAAGAAATGCAATTCCATCCGATTACCGGGGAAATTATCCATGCGGATTTCTATGAGGTCGATCTGGCCGCCAAGATCAACGTTAAGGTTCCGCTTCATTTCGTCGGCAAGGCTGCTGGAGTTGTCCGCGGGGGAATTCTGCAGCCTGTCGTGCGCGAAGTCGAAGTGGAATGTTTACCCATGGATATCCCGGAGTATTTTGAGGTCGATGTCTCGCCCCTGGATATCGGCCACTCTCTTCACGTGGCCGATCTTAAAATGCCAGAAGGGGTAGTCTCCACTCACGAGACCAATCTGACGCTCGTGACAGTCGTGCCTCCAACGGTAGAAGAGGTTCCAGCTGCCGAGGCTGCTCCTGTGGCCGCGGCTGAGGGCGAAGAGGCTGCGCCAGCACCAGTGGAGGAGAAGAAGGAAGAAGGCTCAGAGTCTTAGTAGGTTTTAGTGGTTTTTCCTCGTGAGAATTGTGCGTGAAAGTCATTATAGGTCTGGGGAATCCCGGGAAGAAGTATGAAAAAACCCGGCACAACTTGGGATTTATGGTTGTGGACCGGCTCGCCTTCGCGAACGACGTGGTCATAAAGAAGAAAAAGCATTACTCTCTCATTGGTAGCTGGCAAGCGGGCGGCGAGGAAGTTTTGCTAGTTAAGCCTCAAACCTACATAAACCACAGTGGGGCTGCTGTCCGGAGCTTGTGCAACGAGCTCGGAGTGAAGGCTGAAGATTTCATCGTCATCCATGACGACTTGGATCTCCCGCTCAGCCGCATCAGGATCCGGCAAAGAGGTGGAGCGGGGGGCCATCGAGGCGTCAGATCGATTTTGGAAGCTTTGAAGAGCCAAAGTTTTCTCAGGGTGCGCATGGGCGTGGGCCGTCCTCCCCAGGGTGTGGATCCGACGGAATATGTCCTGGAGCCTTTTTTGCCGCAAGAGGAGGTCTGTCTCACGGATGTGGTTTCCCAGGCTGCAGAGGCAGTCGAAACCCTCCTTGAAAACGGACCTCTTAGAGCGATGGAGAGATTTAATCGCGCGGGATAACACCGTCTCCTTTTTGCATTCGTCGTCCGGGCGCCGAGTTAAGATAGGCTATAATTGTAAAGCATGAGTCATTGTGATAAGCAGAAAAAGACTACCACAGTAAGAAAGACTAATCTTGGCGCCTTACGAAACACTTTTCGTCGTTCATCCCGAACTAGGGGGACGGGTAAAAGAATTTATTGATAGATTCAAATCGATTGTCGAGGGACAGGGCGGATCAGTTTCTCACGTCGAAGAGTGGGGACTGAAAGAGCTCGCGTACAAAATCCAGAAGCAGGGCAAAGGATACTTCACCCTTCTTCAGTATCGTTCGGGTGGACGTGCGGTAGAGGAATTGGAGAGGAATATGAAGTTAACAGATGGCTTGCTTCGCTACCTGACGGTCCGATTGGAGGAGGATTCAAATCCGGCCTCGGTGCCGCGACAGCCTGAGACGGCAAACAAACAAACAGAGGAGGATTCTGCAAAGCCGAGCCTCTAGGAGGCAGTTATTCCAATCTTTTAGACGAAGTGTCCGATGGCGGAGTACAACAAGGTTATCCTTATGGGAAACCTGACTCGAGATCCTGATCTCCGCTACACGCCGGCCGGTTTAGCCGTTTGTGAGTTTCCACTCGCAGTCCATTATCGATACCGTGCTCATGAAGAGGCCAAGGAGGATGTCTGTTTCATTAATGTTGTAGCTTTCGGTCGCGTCGCGGAGCGAAGTAAAGAGCGTCTTCGCAAAGGCTCTTGTGTGTTGGTCGATGGACGATTGAGCCAGAGACGATGGGAGACCCCAGAAGGACAAAAGCGGAGTAAATATGAGGTCGTTGCGAATTCGGTCCATTTTATCGACGGGGGAAGTGGCGTAGTTCCTGGGCAAGAGGAGGATCTCCCCATTTAGAAGAGTGAGGCTCTGATTAGATTATGGCACAGAGGGCATCAACTCCGAGAGCCAACCGGGGTGAATCGATGGAAGAGGAAAGGGGTGTAGGCCGCAGGCGGTTCATGATCCGGCGAAAGGTGTGTCGGTTTTGCGCGGACAAAGAGCTCAAGATTGACTACAAGGAGACAAAAGTATTGAGTCAGTTTGTCAGCGAGAGAGGCAAGATTACTCCAAGCCGCATTTCCGGAAATTGCGCACGCCACCAGCGGCTGCTGACCGTTGCGATCAAAAGAGCGCGAAACGTAGCTCTCCTCCCTTTCACGACAGCTAAAGATTGAACGGCTGTTCCCTAGGCCTTACCTATGAGTCAGTTAGGTTTTTGCAGAAGTTTTGCCTTAGCTTTAGGCACGAGCTTACTCCTTTTTCTTTCCGGCATGGCGTTGCCGCTCGGTGGATTTTTGCTAGTGGCTCTCGCACCTCAACCTGTCCTTGGTTTCGCTGTCAAAAACGGCAGGGTCGCTGCTGGAGGACTGCTGGGATTGGCTATCGTTCTGACCTTTTTCTTCGGCGCGGATCTGAGTTGGGGTTACGCCCTTGTGGCGCTGATCGTGCTATTGCTTCTTTTCTCATTCGGGCGTGGCTGGCCCATAGAGTACGTGGTAGGTGCAGTGGCCGGAGGGTTGTTTGTCGCAGTTATAAGCGTCCTAATTTACACCTACGGCTCTGTCTTGAGTCTGTGGCAAGTGCTGGAGGAAATTCTTAGGGAAAATCTGGAGACGTCCTTAAAGGCTTATGAAAAAATCGGCTTTTCTGGAGAAAACATAGAGCTTCTCCGGGAACGGGCGCCTCAGATTATCGAAATGGTTTTGCGGATCCTACCGGCTCTCGCGTTTGCAGGCTTCGCGATCGTCACGCTCTTGAATCTGGTCATACTCCATCGCCGTTTTCCTGAGCATCGCTCTTGGATGGTCTCAACTTCCGATCTTAGGGAGTGGAAGGCTCCCGAGTTTCTCGTGTGGTGTTTTATATTATCAGGGCTGTTTCTGTTTGTTCCTGCCAGTTGGGACACCTGGAGAGTGTCTGCCTTAAATGTCTTCCTGATCAGCTTGATCTTTTATTTCTTCCAGGGTCTGGCGATCGTGGCCTACTACTTTCACCACAAGAAGGTTCCCCATTTTTTGCGCAGCTTGGCTTATGTCCTTATATTTTTCGAGCAGATTTTCACCGTTCTGGTGGTAGCCCTCGGCCTTTTCGATCTCTGGGGAGACTTTCGCCGTTTAAAAAAGAAGGGCTTGACCCCCGGCCAAGCGTCATAAAGGAGGAGATTATGGAGGTCATTTTGAAGGAGGATATTCCGAACGTGGGCAAAATGGGCGACGTCGTCCGTGTGCGAGACGGTTATGCGCGTAATTACTTGCTTCCTCGTGGGCTAGTCCTCATCGCGAATAAAAAAAATCTGAAAAGCTTTGAGCATCAAAAGCGGGTGGTCGCGGCGCAGAAAGAACGGGTGCTCAAGCAGGCACAAGCTCTGACGGAAAAACTTTCTCAAATCTCCTTGGTCATAGCCGTCAAGACAGGAGAAGAGGGAAGGCTTTTTGGCTCAGTGACTAACATGGATATAGAAAAGGCGCTTAAGACGAAAGGTTTCAACGTCGAGCGCCGCAGGATTCATCTCGATCAGCCAATCAAAGCTCTGGGCGACTATGAGTTGCCGGTTCGGCTCACCTCGGACGTCACGGCTATGTTAAAGATCTCAGTGATTTCCGAATAGGAAAACGAGACTTGTGTCATGAGAGTTCCACCAAACCCTACGATTTGAATCAGGGCAGGTTCCTTGTCCTGGTGACGGCCATTCTGTGGAGTCTGGCGGGACTCTTCATTAAATCTCTCGAGCTTCAGCCGCTCACGATTGTATTTTACCGCAGCCTTTTTGCGTCTCTGTTCTTTTTTTTCTTTGTCAAGAAGCAGAGCTGGACGATCAATGGACCGCTTTTCGTTTCTATGGTGAGCTATACCGCAGCTGTCACTGCCTTCGTCTCGGCCAACAAGCTCACCACAGCCGCGAACGCGATAGTCTTGCAATATACAGCACCGATTTTTGTATTTGTTTTCGCCCGTTTTTTGTTTCAAGAGGCTATCTCCAAGCTCAATCTGACGGCTCTGCTTTTGGGGACGCTGGGTGTGGGGATTATTTTTGTCGGGAGCGCCGGCGAGCCGGATATTCGGGGGGTTGGGGTAGCGCTCATGAGCGGGCTCTTTTTTGCAATCTATATGACGAATCTTCGATTCCTAAAACGCGTCGATGCTGGGTATTTGACGTTGGCTAATAATTCGGCCTGCTGTGCCGTGCTCCTTCCTCTGGTCTTCTCCCAACTGTCACTGTCCTTGGTGGAGGTGCTCACCTTGAGCGTGATGGGGATTCTTCAGCTTGGAATTCCCTACTTTCTCTTCTCCAAAGGGATGGAAAAGATCTCGCTTCAAGAGGCTTCCCTGATCGTCCTGGTTGAGCCAGTTCTAAACCCTATTTGGGTAGCCATTGTATTCGGGGAAATCCCCTCTATGGCAACTTTGATCGGAGGCGCTATCATTCTTTCAAGCCTGGGATTTCGCTACCTGTGGTTGACGATCAGCCTTTTTCGGGGGATGAGTCAGAACAAGGGAGATACATCTGCCCTCGATTGAGCAGTGGTTAGAGGTTACTATCCGCGGGAAGCCTGGATGAGTGGTCACCAACCCTAACCTTCTTTGGTGGAGAATCCTCAGGCCGCTTCACTTCTTTCGGGATTTTGTGATAGGTTTGCTTTGTTATCGAGGCGCAAAGGAGGCGCATGCAAGATGGACTGGGGAATGAAAAATAGACTCGCAAGGATTATCCACCCGGAAGATACTCGAGCAGTGATGCTCGCAGTCGATCACGGCTATTTTTTAGGACCGACAAGTGGGCTCGAAGAGCCGCGCAAGACAATCGAGCCGCTGCTTCCGTATGCAGACTCCATTATGCTCACGCGCGGCCTTTTGCGTACGTCGGTGGACCCAAACGCGGATATTCCCGTCGTGCTTCGAGTCTCGGGTGGAACCACTATCCTTAAGGAGCTTTCAAATGAAGACATTACCGTATCTATCGAGGACGCCGTCCGCTTGAACGTTTCCGCAATGGCACTCTCGATCTTTGTCGGATCGGAATTCGAGAAGCAGACATTGGTAAGCCTGGCAAAACTTGTCGACGAGGGAGAAAGCTGCGGCATCCCTGTCTTGGCAGTGACCGCAGTGGGCAAGGAGATGGCGCGTGACGTGCGTTATTTAAGCCTCTCCTGCCGCATCGCCGCGGAGTTGGGGGCCCATTTCGTCAAAACTTACTATTGCGAAGGGTTTGAGCAGGTTGTGGAGAGCTGTCCTATCCCGGTAATCATCGCCGGAGGCAAGAAGATTTCCGAGATCGAGGCGTTGGAGCTTACATTTAATGCCGTTCAAAGAGGTGCGGTTGGGGTAGATATGGGACGAAATATCTTTCAGTCCGACAGTCCGGTCGGGATGATCCGGGCAGTGCGGGCGATCGTGCATGATAAGGTTCAAGTGCCTGATGCCTATAAGATCTATGAGAGCACGAAGGGTGGAAAAGCTCGCAGGGCCGCAGGCTGATCAAGCTAAGAAACAACGCCGCCTGAAAGTATATTCCAGTTCCAGCAGACTGGGCAATGAAGACTTAGGACTGAGAAGAAATGGCTTCACTCGTCTCTCAGCACTCGTCGTCACTACTTGTTTCTGAAAGCTGTTCCGTGATGGCTGTCCCAAAAGGAACTATGCGTGTGGCCATGTATTACAACAATCTAGATGTGCGCCTGGAGGAAATGCCGCTGCCGCGGATTGGCCAAGGCGAGCTGCTGGTGCGTGTAAGAGCCAGCGGTATTTGTGGCACGGACGTAATGGAGTGGTATCGGATTCAAAAGGCTCCCCTTGTTCTAGGACACGAGATCGCGGGTGAAATCGCTGAAGTGGGACAGGGAGTAAAGAATTACGGAGTTGGAGACCGGGTTTTTGTCTCTCATCATGTTCCCTGCATGAGATGCCGTTACTGCCTCGGAGGTCATCCTTCCGTGTGTGACACCCTGCGTCAGACTCATTTTGATCCCGGTGGCTTTGCCGAATATATCCGTGTACCCAAAATTAATGTCGAATTGGGGACATTTCTTTTGCCCGATGAGGTCTGTTTTGAGGATGGCTCTTTCATCGAGCCTGTGGGTTGCGTTGTGCGGGCACAACGCTTCGCTCGGCTGAGCCCTAGGCAAAGCGTCCTAGTCATCGGCAGCGGCATCTCCGGCTTGCTCCACGTACAGTTGGCGCGCGCGCACGGGGCTGCGCCGATAGTTGCAACTGATATCAATGATTTTCGGCTCAGGAGCGCGCGAGAGTTGGGCGCCGATTTCACTTTTCGTGCCAACGAGGATCTGCCCGCTCGGCTTCTCGAGGCCAACGAGGGGCGATTGGCCGACCTGGTCATTGTTTGTACCGGAGCGATGTCAGCGATCGAACAAGCGTTGAAATCCGTTGAGCGAGGGGGCACGCTTCTGTTCTTTGCGCCGACTGCGGCGGGGGTCACGGTTCCAATCCCTCTTTATGAATTTTGGCGCAACGAAGTGACGATTGTGACTTCGTACGCTGCAAGCCCGCAGGATATCCGTGAGGCCATCGAAGTTATCCGAGGCCGCAGAATACGTGTGCAAGAGATGGTTACTCACAGGCTGGGTTTGGCGGAGGCCGGGCTCGGATTTCAGCTTGTCGCAGGTAGCCAAGACTCGATCAAGGTCATCATTGATCCCTTCAAATAGAGAGTTTCGAGTCTCTTAGCTCAAAACTATTTTGTGATTCCCACTCCTTTCGCGCCTTGTCCAAAAAGCTGTAATCCACCACGTCCGCTAGTGACAGGCTTACCCCTTTGGCAGTTTCCCGCTGCGGATCGATAACAGTCGCCCGGACTCAGGGTTAAAGCCAGGCATCCGTGATTAGGACACGAACAACTTGTGTGAACATCTTTGCGAAGCGAGGCGATACACGATACCGGAATCGAGGGATGACGTAGCGGCTGGCGGCGGATCGGCCATGGGAAGAGTCAAAAACTACAAGCTACGCTTTTTGTAACGCCCTTTCACGTTTTGTCACATTTTATCCCTTTCTATCATCCTTCCAAAGGCTTCAACCCTTTAAAAACAAACACTTAGGGCAAGGTTCGATTGCTGGCATAGGCTTTGCGGCGAAGCAGCTCGGCCTGATTTATGACTGCCTTTCAAGAACTCAGGCTGCTCACGCTTTCAGAAGCGGCCTCGGTCCTTCAGATTTCCAAGCGGACGCTCCTTAGGATGATCCAACAAGGGGAGGTGCCGGCATTTAAAGTCGGCGGCCAATGGCGCATCCGGGAGAGCCAGTTCAAAAAATGGGTGGAGCAAAAAGAGAATTCGGTGTCCAGCTTGGAGCGGGATCAGAACGGGAAAAGAGGGAATGGGATCAATAAGGTGGTCCCCCCGAAATCCCAAATCGAACCTACGGACTTATCAGAGGAATCGCGGTAGGTAGTCAAAAATGCCGTTCGCTTCCCCCACGACGATACGCTCTAGGCTGCTTCAGATCCTGATGATCGCGGTCGGAAGCGTGGTCACGATCTTGGTCGGGGCTTGGCACTTCATAGTTATGCCAGCCCTGCAGGCGGGCGTGGCAAGACATCAACAACAGATCGCCCTTCGGGCGGCGGATCAAATTGAGCAGTTCGTCGAGAACAAAATTCGCTCTCTCACGGCCGCTGCCCAGATAGGGGACTTCTGGGACGCGAATAGAGAGCATCAAAAGGGCGCTCTCTATCAGCTACTGAAGTTTGATCCTCATATCCATGAAGTTTCGATTATCGGAGTGACCGGGCAGGAAATCCTTCGACTCTCGAGGTCGCGCGTTTATACCGATGCGGACCTAAGTTCTTTAGCGCAACAGGAGAAATTCCAGCGAGCTATAAAAGGCGAGTCTTATGTGAGTCCGGTTTACCACACAAAGGCTTTCGAACCCTTCATTACAGTTGCCGTTCCCGTCAAATTGACTGTAAAAAACATTACGGGCGTCATTCTCGCCGAAATCACCCTCAAGAGCCTCTGGGACTCGATCTCTGACATTAAAGTAGGGAAGTCGGGATATGCTTTTGTCGTCGATAGGGAGGGAAATCTGATTGCTCATCCAGACTCCTCGAAGGTGTTTCGGGGAATTAATCTTTCTCATCTTCCTGAGGTGAGAGAGTTTTTGAGCGACGCCCGAGACCTCGATTTCGGCGAACAGGCCATAGGCGAGAGTGGACAAAAGGTGCTCGGTACATTTGCCGTCGTTAAAGGGCTCAATTGGGCTGTGGTAGTTGAGGAGCCTGTGGAAACCGCTCTAGCCGAGATTCGCAACGTGAGGCGGTTAGGCATTTCTCTGTTGGTGATAGCTACCGGCGCAACTTTTCTCATCGGTTATTTCTTTAGCGAGCGCATCACTCAGCCCATACGCGAACTTGAGCAAGGAGCAAAACTCATCGCCCAGGGAAATTTAGGGCAGAAATTGGAAATCTGTACTGGCGATGAGATTGAAAGTCTGGCGCACCAATTTAATCGGATGGCCCAGGCGTTGAAGCAGTCTTACCAGAGTCTGGAAGAAAAAATTGCAGAGCGGACACGAGATCTCTCAGCGTTGTACACCGCCCTGGCTCCTTTCGCCTCTTCCGATGCTGACCAGGTGCTGCAAAAGGTTGTCGAGCGGCTCAAAGAGGCAACACACGCCGATGCCGCGCTCATTCGGATTTTTGATAAAGAAACGAAGACCTTTCTCTATCCCGCCCATGTCGGGTTTCCTTCAACCTATCTGGAAGCAACGCGAGATCCTGAGCAAGGCTCCGCCATTGGTACGGCCTTCACGACTGGAGAGCCGATCATTGCCGCAGATATTGCAGAAGATCCCAGGCTGAAGAGCAAGAGACAACTCGAGGCGGGGTTTAGATCATGTGCCTTTCTCCCCCTTCGAGTTTCAGGGGAACTCCGTGGAATCGTCCATCTCGCCAGCCGTGAGATCGGACACTTTAGCGAAAACAAGACCGATCATCTCATGGCCATTGCACGCCAAATGGGTGTAGCCATGGAGAATCGTGAGCTCTATGAGGATGCGACGAAGACCTCTCAGGAGCAACAAGTTCTGCGAGAGTTTCTATCGAAACTCCTTCTTTTAGATCTAGATGAGCTGCTTCACAAGATGACTGAGCAGGCGGCGCTGCTCTTTAAGGCGGAATACGCCCGGGTGCGCCTGTTTGATGAACACGACAGGATCAAGACCCGGGCGGTAGCGGGGGACAAGGAAGTGGTAGAGATTATGTCAATCGCAGGGGAAAGGGAGGAGTTAGTCGGACGGGGGAGACGGATGTTGAATAGCCGTAAACCCCTGGCTATCAAAGATATGGCTCAGGAGGTAGGGGGTAGACCCTCTCGTGGGGTGAAGGCCGGCCTGCACGGATTTCTTGGCGCCCCCCTATTGGGCAGAGACCAGAAGCCCTTAGGGGTCATTCAGATTATGACGCGTTCTCCCCGTGACTTTAGCCAGCAGGATCTTGACCTAATAGAGCAATTCGCCCGCGGGGCGGCAATCGCCATGGAAAACGCCCGGCTGTTTGGGGAGGCTGAACGGCGAGCCAAGGAGCAGGAAGCACTGAACGTCATTGCTAAGGCTACTAGTCAGTCGCTTCATCTCGATGAATTGCTGGAGATCGCGTTGGATAAAGTACTGGAGGTAACGGGACGCGAACGGATATCCATTAGGCTCAAAGATCCTGTCACAGGTAAGGTTACACTGGCCGCTCACCGAGGCTTTTCACAAGACGAGATCGACGATCTCCTTCGCCGGGTGCCTCATCAAGCCAGTGATCAAGTCTTCGCGTCTGGAGAACCACTGGTCGTCAATAATCGTCCAGACTTCCGAGACCCTCATTCCTTGTTGCCGCAAAGCTACTCCGTGGCCTGGATTCCGATAAAGGTGGGAGCGAAGGTCGTAGGTGTTTTGGGTGTCTCCGCTAGCCAACCAATTCCCTTTGTCCAACCTGAGGTAGATCTCTTAGAGGCGGTCGGGAACGTGGTTGGTGTTGCGCTGGAGAACGCCAGGCTCTTCCAAGAAACCGAACGACGGAACCGGGAGCTGCAGTCTCTCTACACGGTCACAAGCACGGTCACCCAATCCCTTGATATCGACACTCTTATGCAAACGGCGCTTGAGACAACTATCAATGTTCTTGGTGTCGATGCAGGCCGACTCTACGTTTTTGATGGAAAGATCAATGCGCTCCGATTGGCCGCGCATTGGGGTATCTCAGAAGACCAGCTCCGTGATATCGGACACTACGCTCCAGGGGAGGGAGTCATTGGCAGAATATTCGTAGAGAACCGGCCGTTTGTCTTCGCGGATGTGGAGACAGACCCGAACTACCAGGCAATGGCCCGGGGCCAATTGGCCCATAGGGGAGGCTACCGCTCAGTGGCAGGCCTTCCCATAACGGTCAAGGGCCGCGCGGTTGGCGTAATCTATGTTTACGGCAGGACTTTGCGTGACTTCACATCAGAAGAGATGGGTCTCTTTTCCGTCATTGGAGGGCAGATTGGCGTTGCACTGGAGAATGCACGGCTGTTTGAGGAAGCTCAAACGAACCTGCGAAGGGTCCGTGCGCTACGGGAGATTGATCAGGCAATTTCTTCGACTTTGGATCTTCGCACAGTCTTGGACGTACTGTTGGAGAAAATAGATCTCGTTCTTCCGTATTCCGCTGCCACCGTCAGGCTATTTAACGAAGAAAGCGGATTGCTGGAGCCTATTGCCTGTCGAAACCTGGACGAAGAGGAATGGAAGGTATCGATATGGAGAGGGGGACGCGGGATCGCGAATGTCGTGTTTGAAACCAAGGCCCCCTTGATCATTCTGAATGCTCAGACCGACTCTCGAGTACGGGATGTCGACTTTTACCGCAAACACAAGCTGATCTCTTATGTAGGAATTCCATTGATTGTCAAAGACGAGATTCTAGGGGTGCTTGGCTTCTACACCAAGGAAGAGCACGAATTTACCAGCGAAGAGGTGGAGTTTCTTTCCACGCTAGGTGGCCAAGCTGCTATAGCCATTCACAATTCGCAGCTCTACGAAGAAGCCCGAACTAGAGAAGCACAATTACAAGAGACGAACGATATGCTCTCGGCCCTTCACTCGGTCGCGGCTGCTGCAAGTCAATCGCTGAATCTCGATCGAATCCTTCATGCAGCGGTTGAAAAGATCACGGAAATCTTCCGCTTCGACGCCACACGAATTCATATTTACAACGAGCGCACGGACGAGTTGCTTTTAAAGGTTTGGTTTGAGACCGATCCAGACCGTTTCACTTCCGCCCGATCCTTCAAAAAAGGGGAAGGCATTGTCGGCACAGTAGCAGAGTCCGGCAAGCCTATGATCTTTGAAGACATTCAAAATGATCCTCTATACGAACAGATCAGCCGGATCAAACTCTTGCCCCAATTCGGCTACCACTTCCTCGCGGTCTTTCCAATAAAAGGAAGGCTGAAAAACTTGGGCACGCTGACGTTCATCGGCGCTGCTCCACGGAAATTAAGCTCAGGCGAGGTTCAACTCCTAGAGGCCATGGCGGACCAAATAGCTGTGGCCATAGAAAACAGCGAGCTTTACGAAGATGTTAGGCAAAAGGTCCAAGAGCTACAACAAAAGACCGCCGACTTGGAGCGGGCTAATCAGGTAAAGAATGAATTCTTAAGCGTCATGTCGCATGAGCTGAGGACACCTCTGAACGTAGTCATGGGTTATACAGGGATGATCAAGGACGGGATGCTTGGCGACACTAATCCAGAACAGGAAAAGGCCCTAGAAAAGGTCATGGGCCGTACCAACGATCTACTGAACATGATTACCAGCATACTCTATGCCACGAGCATTGAAGCTCATGAGGTCCGAGTAGAGCCGCATCGATTCGCTTTGGGAGATTTTCTTGATGGGCTCAGGCGGGACTTTGATATTTCTCGGGATAAGCCCCTAAGCCTTATCTGGAACTATTCCTCTGACTTGCCGACCGTCGAAACTGATAGCGAAAAGCTTAAATGCGTCCTTCAAAATCTTATTCATAATGCGATCAAATTTTCAGAGAGAGGTCATGTGACCGTATCGGTCAGAGTAAGGGCCCAAATGGGCCGATCGCCGGTAGGCAGCGATCAATATTCAACGGCGAGCCCAGAGGAGCAAGGTAACGGCTGGAAGGACGATCTTGTCGAGTTTCGGATCATGGATACCGGTATCGGCATTGCAGCGGAAAAGCTCCCGATCATTTTCGAGAAGTTTCGGCAAGGTGATAGCTCAGAGACACGACTTCATGGCGGTGTGGGGTTGGGACTTTATATCGCCAAGAACTTCACTGAGCTACTGGGAGGAAGGATTGAAGTGGAGACCGAGCAGGGCAAGGGGTCTATTTTTACCATTACGATACCGGTGGCAAGCAGGGGGGCTAATGGGCAATTGACGCAAGAAAAGAGGCGAGAGTTCATAGATCATTCGCTGACTGCCTCGGGCCTTCCACCTGAAAGGGGCTGAGGGCCAATGGTGCATGCAAGAGAGCCAGTTTCAAAAATGGGTTAGAAATGTTGAATAAGAAGGATTGTATTTATCGGTTAGAGCCCGAAGGAAGGAGAGACTATGGAACGAAGTAGGAATCCTAGACCGTGGCTTATTACCATGTTCTTGGCTGCCGCTGCTGTGCTCGTGGGGGTTTTACCTGTTGGCGCGCAGTCATCCGGCTATCGGGTTGCGGTTCTGACTCCGGGGGTGACCTACGCCCCGGCGCTGGAAGGGCTCCGTGAGAGTTTGTCCAGGCTCGGATATCAGGAGGGCAAGAACATCAGCTTTATCGTGGACGAGACGAAAGCCGGTGCTTCGGACTTAGTTAGCCGGGCAAAAAAGCTCGTTGAGGCAAAACCAGATGTTGTCGTCGCAGTGACGACCAGCCACACGGCTGCAGCCAAGCAGCTAACTACGACTATTCCGATCGTTTTCGTCTGGGTTGGCGATCCTCTGCGCTCCGGCTTTATCGCGAGCTACGCCTCATCCAAGAACAATCTAACCGGGGTCGCCGCTTACTCCGGCCCGCTCTCAGCCAAGCGGCTCGAGATTCTCAAGGAGATCGTCCCTGAGATAAAGCGCGTGCTAGCCGTGGTGACGACCAAGGATAGCATCGCCGAGAGCTCGTTTCAGTCCGTCAGTGAAACAGCAAAAAGACTGGGCGTACAGGTAGTCCGTAAAGATGTGACGACGAAGGAGGAGATCGAGAAGGTCATTTTGGAGACGGCTAAAGGGTCCGTGGAAGCGATCTATGCTGTCCCATCGTCCCTCGTGGGAGTCCATATAGATCTCCTCATCAAGAAGTCCAAGGAAGACAGATTGCCCCTAGTTGTCTGGGAAAATTCGATGGTGGAGCAAGGGGCCTTGTTTGCCTACGGGGCGGACGTCCGGCAGGTTGGCGCTCAATCCGCCAAGCTAGTTTCTAAGGTCCTAAAGGGAACCAAACCTTCGGATGTTCCGACCGAAATACCCGAGAAGCTCATGCTGGTGATTAATCTTGGCACCGCCAGGACCATAGGGCTCAAGATCCCTGACCCGATTTTGGAGAGGGCGGACCGTCGCATTGAGTGAAACAATAGGGATTGGCTAGGATGAATTTTTTGGGAAAGTTCTTTCGCGGTTCCAGATCGATCCGGCAGCGGCTCTTCTGGAGGCTGGGAGTTCTAAGTCTAGGAACTCTTTCGATCGTCAACCTGATCTGGCTCCCGTCATCGATCAGGGAGATACGGCAGAGCCAAGCAGAACTTCAGCGCGTGGCGGTTCGCTCGGTTAGGGACCAAATCCAGCTATTTCTGGATGAGAGGGAGCGGCAACTAAAGAGCCAAGCCGTGCTCTTCAGCGCCCCGTTTGTCGAAAACAATCAGCAGGCAGTGCGTCTCCTCGCCCATCGCTTCCTCCAGCGTGACCCGGCGTTGGAGGAGATCGGTATCGTCGATCGAGAGGGGAAAGAGCGCTTCAGACTCTCCCGGAAGCTGGTCATAACCGACCGAGAGCTCAGAGATCTCTCTGTCACTCCCTTCTATCAAGATGGGATGCGGGGGAAGGTCTCTTGGGGGTCGGTGTTTACCACGGAGACCTCTGAGCCATTGGTCACCCTTGCTGTCCCTCTCCAGGCTTCGGAAACCACCACGATTGGCGTGCTATTTGGTGTCCTCAGTCTCAAGTCGTTCTGGGATTTGACCGGGGAGTTTAACCTGACCTATGGTGGCCGGGCCTATATAGTTGAGCAGACAGGTCGGGTCATTGCCGCGGGTGACTCAAGCCTGGTCCTAAGACAGCTCTCATTCGGAGACCGGCCTCTAGTCCAGCAACTCACCCAACCTGCCAGTTCGGCAGCCTACTCGTTTGTCCAAGACGTTTACGTCAATGAAAACAAAGTAAGCGTCACGGCTACAGGCCTTCTACTCCCAGGGCCACGGTGGGCGGTAGTGGTCGAGCAGTCTCAGGCACTCCTCTATAGCCCTGTTAGGCAGAAGCTCTGGTTGTCTTTAGGTATCTCATTTATCGGTCTCCTGGTTAGCTTTGGTCTGGCCCGCTCGCTTAGTAGCCGCTTGAGCGGACCGATCATCCGGCTTCGTGAAGGAGTCAAGTTGATTGGGCATGGTCAGCTCAAGCATCGGGTTGTGGTTGAGGCGGCGGATGAGGTCGGGGAATTGGCCACGCATTTTAACGCCATGGCAGAATCCCTTGAGGAGCAGGAGGCTGCACGAAAGCAAGCGGAGGAGCGAACCCAACGGCAGCTCCAGCAGAGCACGGCCCTTCATGAAATCAACCTAGCCGTCACCTCAACCCTAGACCTCCATGCCGTGTTAAGGGTCCTGATGGAAAAAATCGACATCCTTTTGCCCTACACTGCTGTCCAGGTATGGTTGGTGAACCAAGAGTCTCAGCAACTGGAGCGGGCAGCCTGCTGGAACCTCGACGAAGCGGAATGGAAAAGAAGAAAATTAAGAGACACGCCTTCTCTTGTCAAGGCGGCGATCAACAGTAAGAATCCCGTGGTCGCACTCAATGTTCAAACAGACCCGCGCACCTTGGACCCCGAGTTCTACCGCAGACAAGGATTGGTCTCCTACCTGGGTGTCCCTTTGGTCGTTAAAGGAAAGGTTTTAGGCGTCTTGGTTTTTCTGACGAGAGAAGAACATCGGTTTACTGACGAAGAGATTCAATTCCTCTCCATACTTGCAGGGCAGGCGGCCATGGCGATTCATAATTCTCAGCTCTACGAGCAGACTAAAAGGCAGGCGGTTCATAACTCCAGGCTTCTGGAACAAGTGAGTCACAAGACGGAGCAGTTGGAGGAGGTCAACCATCAATTGTCGGCCCTCTGTTTGGTTGCGACAGTGGTCAACCAAACTTTAGAGATGAATCTTACCCTGCGTAATAGCATGCATAAGGTCCTAGAAATCTTTAATCTTGACGCAGGGCGCATCTACATTTTCGATCAAGAGACGAAGGAGCTGCGTCTCGCCGCTCAGGAAGGGTTTCCCCAGAACAGCGTTCCTCAGGATATTTATAAACCCGGAGTGGGCTTAGTAGGTAGGGTCTTCGAAACAGGAGAACCTCTGTTCTTCAAAGACATTCAGAACGATGGGGAGTATCAGCGGTTGGTACAAAATAAGATGATGCTGAGGGTGGGTTATCGAGCCCAATTCTACATTTCCGTACGCGTTAAAGGCAGGATTGTTGGAGTGATGAGCTTTGCTGGCAAAAACGCGCGCGAATTCTCGCCAAGCGAGAGGGGTCTAATCCGCTCTATCGCGGATCATATTGGTATCGCCGTGGAGAATGCCACCCTCTTTTCCGAGGTGAGACAGAAGACCGTCGAGCTAGAGAAAGCCAACAGGGTGAAGGATGAATTTCTGGGTTTTGTGTCCCATGAACTTAAGACACCGGTGAATACGATCTTCGGCTACACGGAGATGATCCAGAGTAAGATGCTAGGGGAGATTAACTCGGAGCAAGAGAGAGCCTTAAGAAAGGTGATAGCTAATTCCAGAGACCTGCTAAACATGATTAACACCCTTTTAGAGGCGACTAAGATTGAGGCCGGCGCAGTTCAGATAGAGATCCACGATGTGGATCTAGGTAATTTCTTCGAGGAACTTAGGTCAGCCTACGACGTCCCTTTAAATAGGGAGCTTACCCTGATCTGGGATTATCACTCAGACTTGCCCGTGGTAAAGAGCGACAGTGAAAAGCTGAAACATGTCCTCCAGAATCTTATCAATAACGCGATCAAATATACAGATAAAGGAAGCGTTACTGTATCCGCTCGGCACCTTCGGGACTCAAATTTAGTAGAGTTCAAGGTTACAGATACCGGGATAGGCATTCCGGAAGAAGCACTTCCCTTTATCTTTGAGATGTTCCGCCAAGTCAACGGCTCCGAAACTCGATCCTGTGGCGGCGTGGGACTGGGACTTCACATTGTCAAAAAGTTTACCGAGCTGCTCGGAGGGAAGATCGAAGTAGAGACCAAGGAAAGTCGAGGGTCCACTTTTACTGTGAGCATTCCTTGCACCATCCCTCCGTCAGCGATAGAAGCCCGACAACGCAAGGGTCAGCGAGGGTCAGACCGGCAAGATATCACCGATCCTTCCCCCTCGGCCCCAGCCCTCAGGTCTGCAAGGGTTCAGAGCTAACACGTGAGTCTTAGAGTTTGATGGTAAGCCAATGAAGGGAACTTTCTTTTCAAGCCTGCGGGCTCGTTTAATCCTTCTGGTCCTCTTGGCCGTTATCCCGGCTTTGGGGGTGATCTGTTACGTGGCTCAGGAGCAACGGAGGGTGGTCTCTGTAGAGGCGCAGCAAAATGCGTTGCGACTTGCGAGGCTGGTTTCGGCTAACCAAGATGGTTTGATTGAAGGAGCACGTCAGCTCCTGACCGCTCTGGCACAAGTTCCTGTAGTTCGGGCCAGCCATCCCGTCCCATGCAGCGCGTTTCTAGGGGATCTTCTGAAAGCGTATCCGCTCTACGCGAATTTTGGAGTGGCCGACCCAAAGGGTGAAATATTCTGCAGCGGCCTTCCCCTAAAAGCTCCTGTGAATGCTGCCGACCGCGCGTGGTTCCAGCGCGCGGTTCAAACCGGCGATTTCGCTATAGGTGACTATCAGATTGGCCGCATCACAGGCAAGGCCACAGTAAACTTCGGCTATCCTATTCTGGATGATAGGGGTCAGACTCAGGCCGTGGCCTTTGCCGCTCTGGATTTGGCTTGGTTCAATAAGCTCGCTGCAAAAACGCAATTGCCACCAGGTACGGTGGTGACGTTGATCGATCGCAACCGGACCATCCTAGTACGCTTTCCGGATCCAGGGAAATGGATCGGCCAGGGCATGCCAGAGGGGTCGCTTCTCGAGGCTGTTCGGGTTCAAAAAGGCGAGGGGACTGCGGAGGCTACTGGCATCGATGGGACACAGCGCCTCTACGGGTTCGCTGCGTTAGGAGACGGAACGGTCATTGTCGGTATTCCTAGTGAGGTCGCCTATGCCCCGGCCAAACGTATCCTAATGCACAGTCTCGGCTGGTTGATGTTGATATGTACTTTAGCCGTCGGCGGAGCCTGGTTGGGTGGCAATTGGCTCATCCTGAGACAAGTCAACTCTCTTATCGGGGCAACCAGGCGGCTGGGTGCTGGAGACCTAAACGTACGAGCCGGCCTGTCGGACGATGAAGGAGAGCTACATCAACTGGCCCACGCTTTCGATCAAATGGCCGAGGCCTTGCAGACTCGGCAGACCGAGGCTGAGCAAACGCAAGAACAGCTCCAACGGCATCTCCAAGAGAGCACGGCCCTGCGTGAAATCAACCTAGCCGTGACCTCGACCTTAGACCTTCATGCTGTGTTAAACGTGCTGATGGAGAAGATCGATGTCTTTCTGCCCTATGCTGCCGTCCAGGTCTGGCTCATGAACCATGAGTCTCGGCAATTGGAGCGCGCAGCCTGCTGGAACCTTGATGAACAGGAATGGAAAAGCAGGCAATTGGCAGACACCCCTGCTCTTGTAAAGGCGGCCATGGCCGATAGGGTGCCCGTCGTGGCGCACAACGTTCAAACAGACCCGCGCACGCTAGCGCCAGAGTTCTACCGCAGACAAGGACTTGTCTCTTATCTCGGTGTCCCATTGCTGATCAAAGACCAAGTTTTAGGAGTTTTAGTTTTTCTCACGAGAGAAGAGCATCAATTTACTGACGAAGAGATCCAGTTTCTTTCGACGCTCGCAGGCCACGCTGCCATCGCCATTCATAATGCTCAGCTGCACCAACAAACAAAAAGACAGGCGGTTGCCTTAGAGAAGGCAAACAGCGATCTGAGAAGAAAAGAGGAGATCCAGAGGCTTCTTAAGGAACTTAGCCAAGACATTACTTCGCTCCACATCGACGAACTGCTCACGAAGATCGCAGAGAAGGTAAAGGAGTTTCTTAGAGTGGATGTCTCTGACGTCCGGCTGGTAGAGCCTGGAGGCAGCCGCATCGTCGGTGCCTCTGGAATAGAGGTGGAGCGCCTACGCGTCGGCACCACCGGAACCGGGCGGGGAATATCTGGGTGGATAACGAAGAACCGGAGACCTCTGGTAATCTCCGATATCGCCAAGGAGCACAACCTTCCAATGGGGGAGACAACCCGCCGCATTGGCATCCGCGGGTACGTGGCAGTTCCTCTTTTCTCCCGAGGAGGTGCGGTCATAGGAACTCTTAGAGCGCTTACTCGCGAGCCGAGAGAGTTTACTCAAGAGGAGTTAGATCTATTGCAACAGATGGCAAATGGTGCAGGAGTTGCCCTGGAAAACGCTAGGCTGTTGGAACACATAAAGAACCAGGCCGTAGAGCTAGAGAAGGCCGACAAAGTGAAGAACGAGTTCCTGGGCTTCGTGTCCCACGAGCTCAAGACTCCGGTGAACACGATCGTTGGATACACCGAAATGATGCACAGTAAGTTATTTGGAGAGGTTAACGCAGATCAGGAGAAGGCTCTAGAAAAAGTGATGGCCAATTCTAAGGATCTGCTAGACATGATTAACAGCCTCCTAGAGGCGACTAAGATTGAGGCTGGAGCCGTTTCAGTGGAGAGCCAGGAGGTCAATTTGTATCGTTTCTTTGATGAACTTAGGTCCAACTACTGTGTTCCTTTGGATAAGAAACTGGATCTCATTTGGGACTGTTCTCCTGATTTGCCAGTGGTGAAGACCGATAACGAAAAGCTCCGCCATATCCTTCAGAATCTCATCAACAATGCAATCAAGTACACGGATGAGGGTAGCGTGACTATATCGGCGCGACACTTCGCCAATGTGAGCTCAGTGGAATTTCGGGTCACAGATACCGGAATAGGGATTCCTGAGGAAGCGTTACCCTTCATCTTTGAGATGTTCCACCAAGTCAACGGCTCCGAGAATCGATCGTGTGGTGGTGTGGGATTGGGCCTACATATTGTCAAGAGGTTTACCGAGCTTCTCGGCGGAAAGATTGATGTTGAGAGCCAGCCTGGCAGAGGCTCGGTCTTTACCCTGACCATTCCTTGTGCGAGCCAATCGTCCGCTATCGTTCAAAAAC
The DNA here is from genome assembly GCA_036004365.1 of Binatia bacterium. Lineage (GTDB taxonomy): Bacteria > Desulfobacterota > Binatia > UBA9968 > UBA9968 > DP-36. Next base: position 24,658 of record DASYRN010000013.1, on the reverse strand, counting down.
CGGTTAGGCGAGAAGAGCGACGGCTAGATGGCAGGAGCTAAGGCGCAAGAAGACTAAAGTGAGTTTGCTTGCTGTTCAAGAACTAAAGTTGTTGACCCTTTCAGAGGCTGCGTCGATCCTTCAGCTCTCTAAGCGCACGCTCCTTAGGATGATCCAACAGGGGGAAGTACCGGCTTTTAAGGTCGGCGGGCAATGGCGCATTCGAGAGAGCCAATTCAGGAAGTGGGTCGAGGACAAGGAGAATGGGGTTTCTGAGTTGGAGTAAATCCATGAACAGAGCGGTGGCGAAAGCACGGGCTCTGGCCATCCATCTGATTTATGAGCGGACTATCCTCCTGCTGACGGTAATATTCTGCGTCGGAATGGGCGCCACGTTATGGCATCTGTCCCGTTTGTCACCAACACTCGTAGAGTGAGGGGCGTTACAGGGGTTGGGACTCTATGTCGCCAAGAACTTTACTGAGCTACTCGGAGGAAAGATTGAGCTGGAGACCGAGCTGGGGAAGGGATCTACCTTCACGGTGAGGATCCCACGCGTGATTATTCGGTAGGGAGGGTGGTCCAACAGAACGAACAGCAGAAGCGGACAGAGCGGCAAGATTTAAACCCCGTTTCGCCTTCTGCCTCAGACCTTCGGCATGAAAGGGCTTGAGAGCGACTGCGTTAGTCTTAAGGTTTGATGGTAAGCCAATGCTAAGAGCTTTCTTTTCAAGCCTGCGGGCTCGTTTAGTGCTTCTGGTCCTCTTGGCCGTGGTGCCAGCTTTGGGGTTGATCATCTATACGGGCGTAGAAATGCGCAGAACGGCCTCTGCAGGACGGCCTCTATGGAAGCGCAGGCAAGCACGCTACAGCTGGCGCGGTCCCTTTCCAGCAGTCAAAATGAGTTGATTCAGGGCAGCCGGGAGATCCTCACAGCCCTTGCGCAAATGCCTATGGTGCGCGGTGGCGATACAGCCGAGTGCATTCCTGAAGGGTGACTCTGCGACCGGAGCGAGATCAGTAAGGGCTCAAGCTTTAGCGTCATGATACCGTGCGAGTCGCAGAGAGAACGAGTTGGCGTAATAGATTCTAATGGACCATTCGACGATGGCAGACCTGATAAAGCATCTTCCTGAGCGGCCTCTTTGCAACCAGGCCGCGGTCAACACCGCGTCCGAATCGGTCGGTGATTGTTTTCGTGATCTCGTCCAGGAGCTCAAAGCCATTCTTTGGGAAGCCGACCCCACGACTTGGCAGTTTCTCTTTGTGAGCAAGCAGGCTGAAGCCATTCTGGGTTATCCTGTGGAGCAATGGCTCAGCGAACCTGATTTCTGGGTCAACCACATTTACGCGGCGGACCGTGAGCGGGCGGTCTCTTATTGCCAAAACTCAACGGCGAAGGGAGAAGACCACGAATTCGACTACCGAATGGTGGCGGCAGATGGCCGCGTGGTCTGGCTCCATGACATCGTGCGGGTAGCGAAGAACGAAGAGGGCCGGCCGCGACAGCTTTACGGACTCATGGTGGACATCACCGAGCGGAAGCGTTCAGAAGAAGCCCTGCGCTATAGCGAACAGCGGTTTCAAATAGTCGCACGTGCAACAAATGACGCGGTCTGGGATTGGAATTTGTTGACGGATGAAGTGTGGTGGAATGAAGGAGTCCGGAAGCTTTTTGGCTATTTGGAGAACGAAGTGGGACCCGGCGCGACTTGGTGGTACGAAAATATCCATTCAGAGGATAGAGAGAGTGGTTTGCGGCATTCAGCACCTTATCAACCGTGGTCAAACCTTCTGGTCCGATGAGTACCGCTATCGTTGAGCCGATGGTTCCTACGCCTATGTCTTCGACCGTGGCCATGTTCTTCATGATGGTCAAGGAAAACCGGTTCGCATGATTGGCGCGATGATTGATATCAGCGACCGTAAAAGAGTTGAAGAGCAGAGCAAGCGTCGACTGGAATCGCTCAATCTTCTCATCACGGCTGCTCAGAAGTTGGTCGAAGGCCGAGACGTTGCTACCCTGGCACAGAGTATCCTGAATACGATCGTGACCTCCTTCGGTTTCCGCCTCGCCTGGATTGGCCACGCCAATCCTGATGGCCGGGTGCGCCCGCTGTACTGGGCAGGAGGAGTCGCTGATTACCTCAAGGAGGTGGAGATCCGGTGGGATAACTCTCCCCTAGGTCGCGGACCAGCGGGGCGCGCTATCGCAACGGGCCGACCGGTGGTCATGAATGTTGCTACGGATCCTGGGTTTACGCCGTGGCGCGAGCCCGCCCTTGCCTATGGATATCGCGAGGTTGCAGCATTTCCCCTTAAGAGAGGCGACAAACCTTTCGGAAATTTGATTCTCTTCAGCGGCGAGACAGGCTTTTTCACTCCCGAGCGTCTAGATCTTCTTCAGACATACACGCACATCGCTGCGGCTGCTTTGGAGAATGGCCGCCTTTTTGACGAGACCGAGCGCAGTCTCGAGCGCATACGGGCACTGCAGGAGATTGAGCAGGCTATTACCTCGACCTTGGACTTCCGAACCGTGCTGGATGTGCTATTGGAAAAGATCGATTTTCTTCTTCCCTACGCCGCTGCCACGGTGAGGCTCTTCAATGAGGAAAGCGGTCTGCTCGAGCCTGTAGCTTGTCGCAATCTTGACGAAGATGAATGGAGAACACCTCAGTGGAGAGGCGGCCGAGGTCTCGCGAATGGCGTCTTTGAAAGCCGAAGCCCCACGGTTATTCGTAATGTCTTAACCGACCGGCGGGTGCAAGACCATGAGTTTTACCGCAGGTATCGACTGGTCTCTTTTTTGGGGATCCCGTTGATCGTTAAAGAGCAAATCTTGGGGGTCATCTCCTTCTATACCCGGGAAGAGCACGACTTCGACCCTGAAGAGATCGAGTTTCTCAGCACGCTGTCGCAGCAGGCAGCGATAGCGATTTATAACTCTCAACTTTATAAACAGAGCCAGAGTCAGGCGGTTGAGCTCGAGAAGGCCAACAAGGATCTGGAAAGACGTGAAGAGATTCAGAAGCTCCTTAAAGAACTGAGCCAAGATATTACAACGCTTAGTCTTGATAGCTTGCTTAAAAAGTTAACGGAAAAAATACGCGAGATCTTAAGAGTTGACGTATCCAATGTGCGGATCTTGGTAGAGGGAAATTGGAAACTCGTTGGCATCGCAGGAATAGAACCCCACCTCCTTACTTCTACGCGCTCCGGCACGAGCCGAGGTCACTCAGGTTGGATCCAAGAACACCGTCGGCCGCTCGTTATCCCGGATTTAACTCGGAGCGAGATTCCTTCAGGTCGTACCCTGAAAAAATTGGGTTTACGAGGTTACATCGGCGTTCCTCTGTTCTCCAAGGGCGGAGAAGTCATGGGTGTCCTGAGGGCATTAACGTACGGAGCCAGGGATTATACGCAAGAAGAAGTGGATCTTTTGCAGCAGTTAGCCAATGGTGCCGCCATCGCCGTGGAAAATGCCCGGCTGTTAGAGCAGACCAAGCAACAGGCGATAGAGTTGGCGAAGGCCAATAAGGTAAAAGACGAGTTCCTGGGGTTTGTGTCTCACGAGCTGAAGACGCCGGTGAATGCCATCATAGGATATACCTCAGCGCTCCAGGACAATATGTTTGGAGAGATTAGCCGAGAGCAGACGAGGATTCTAGAAAAGGTAACGCGGTGCTCGAGGGATCTGTGCGACATGATTAACAGCCTATTGGAAGCGACAAAGATTGAGGCTGGCGGCGTTTCAGTGGAGAGACACAAGTTCGATATGGTGGACTTCCTTGAGAAGCTCAGATCGACTTACGATGCCCCACTGGACAAAGACCTGATCCTTATGTGGGATTACCCCACTGACCTACCGCCGGTCAGTACCGACAGTGAAAAGTTGAAGCACATTTTGCAGAATCTTATCAGCAATGCGATCAAATATACGGACCGAGGAAGCGTCACCCTATCCGCACGCCATCTCGCTCATATGAACTCGATCGAATTCAAAGTTGCGGATACCGGGATAGGCATCCCCGAGGGAGAACTGACCCTCATCTTTGAGATGTTCCGCCAAGCGAACGGCTCCGAGACTCGATCCAGCGGTGGCGTTGGTTTGGGACTGCATATCGTCAAGAAGTTCACCGAACTTCTGGGTGGAAAAATCGATGTCCAAAGCGAGCTGAACAAAGGCTCGATCTTCACTGTGACGATACCTTATGAAAACCGGCTGCGTGCAGTCAAGGGTCAGGCAGTATCCGCATGACAATAAAAGGATCTTCAATGAACGCTGAGCTGGGAGCCCAGGAGCGGTTCCGAGCCGGGAAAATGATGACTAGATATCGGGGGCTTTCCGAACTCATTAGAGGTCTATGGGTCTTTGTGCCCCAAGGCGGATCTTTGCCTGAAGACGTGTGGCGCAGGAGGCACCGGTTCTTGGTGGGACTGACTTGGTTCCATGCGCTCATCATTGCCCTTTCTGGACCCATACTAGGTTACCGTTGGGAGCTTAGCCTTAGGGCACCCTTCCAAGATGGCACGGTACTCCACGCCGTGGGCGAGGGGTTGATCGTGGCGTTCTTTGCTGCCTTAACAAGTTGGAGCGGGGCCAGCCGTACATTCCAGGCGACGGCTGTCGGATTTGGATTAATGAGCTCATCTGCTATCCTTGTTCACCTGTCGGGCGGATACATTGAACTTCACTTTCACTTTTTTGTCATGCTCGCCTTCCTGGCTCTGTACCAGGATTGGGTGCCCTACATCCTAGCGATTGTATACGTCGCCATCCATCACGGCGTTGTCGGTGTGTTATGGCCTCAGGAGGTTTATAACCACAGCGCGGCTTTCAACGCCCCGTGGACTTGGGCAGGGATCCACGCATTCTTTGTGCTCTGGGCGTCTGTCGGGAGCATCATAGCCTGGCGGTTTAATGAGACGGCTTTCGCCCAGACCCAACTAATCCTGAACTCAGCGGGCGATGGTATTTACAGCCTGGACACTGAAGGGAAAATAACGCTCGTCAACCCCGCGGCTGCGAGGGTGCTTGGCTTGGACGTCAAAGACATCGTTGGGGCGCCAATGCTTGAGGTTGTAGGCCACGCGAAGACCGATGGAAATCCATTTCTAGACGGCGCATCCCCGATCCTCCTGGCCCTGCGGAATGGCACCACTTGCCAGGCCACCGATGAGATTTTCCGACGAAAGGACGGTAGGAGCTTTCTCGTGGATTACGTGAGCAGCCCTATCGTAGAACGCGGTGAACTGACCGGCGCGGTTGTAGCCTTCAGGGACGTGACCCAACGCAAGCGGGCCGAGCAGGAGCTGGCAAAGAAGGCAGCGGAGTTGGAGCATCGGGTGGCCGAGCGCACGGCCGCCCAGGCACGGCTGACAGCCCTGCGTGAGATCAACACGGCCATCACTTCGACACTGGATCTCCATAGTGTGTTGAACATCCTGATGGAAAAGATCGATATCCTTTTACCCTATACTGCCGTCCAAGTGTGGTTACTGGACAGGCAGAGTGGCCAGTTGGAACGCGCGGCCTGCTGGAACCTCGATGAAGCGGATTGGAAGGGGAGGAAATTGCGTGACACGCCTTCTCTAGTTAAGGCGGCAATGACTAGTAAGACCTCCGTGGTGGCACACAATGTTCAAACAGATCCGCGCATCTTGGATCCGGAGTTCTACCGAAGACAAGGATTGGTCTCCTATCTTGGAGTCCCTTTGGTGATCCAAGAAAAGGTCTTAGGGGTTTTGGTCTTCCTCACCAGAGAAGAACATGAGTTTACCACCGAAGAGAGGGAGTTTCTCTCCACGCTCGCAGGCCAAGCGGCTATCGCCATTCACAATTCCCAGAACTACGAGGAGACGGCTAAACTGGCTACGGATCTGGCACGTTCCAATAAAGAGTTGGAGCAGTTTGCCTACGTGGCCTCGCACGATCTTCAGGAGCCGCTTAGGATGGTGGGGAGTTACACACAGCTTTTGGCGCGGCGTTATAGAGGCAAGCTCGATTCCGATGCCGACGAATTCATTGCTTATGCAGTGGATGGCGCAGCTCGGATGCAGAAGCTGATCAGTGATCTACTGGCTTACTCGCGTGTAGGGACGAGGGGCAAAGAGTTTGCGCCGACAGACTGTGAAAGAGTGTTAGGAGGTGTGTTAGCGGATGTTCGGACTTCAGTTGAGGAGAGTGGAGCCGTTATCACCCATGATCCTCTCCCCACTTTGGTCGTGGATGGGAGTCAGTTGGGGCAAGTGTTTCAGAATCTGATTGGCAATGCGATTAAGTTTCGCAATGAGAAGCCGCCGCATATTCATATTTCTGCACAGCGGGATGATGGACAGTGGGTTTTTTCTGTACGGGATAACGGGATAGGAATCGATCCTAAGTATGCGGAGCGGATTTTTGTCATTTTTCAGCGTTTGCACAATCGGGAGGATTATCCTGGGACCGGAATAGGGCTAGCGGTATGCAAGAAGGTTGTAGAGCGGCATGGGGGAAGGATCTGGGTGGAGTCGAAGCCTGGAGACGGCGCAACATTTTACTTTACGATTTCGGCTTAAAAAGCAGCGCGGAAGGATAACTATGAGCACAGGCAAAAACGTTAGATCGATTGAAGTCCTGTTAGTGGAAGACAATCCTGGAGATGTGCGGCTGGCGATGGAGGCCTTGAAGGAGGCAAAGCTGGCCAACCACGTCAGCGTTGCAGGGGATGGGGAGGAAGCCCTGGCGTTTCTAAGAAAAGAGGGCAAGTATGCTAGCGCCGTGCGGCCGGATCTCATTTTACTGGACCTCAATTTGCCTAAGAAGGATGGCCGTGAAGTATTGGCGGAGATCAAAAAAGACTCTGACTTAAAACGTATCCCAGTGGTGATCCTGACCACCTCAACGGCCGAGGAGGATATCCTTAAGGCTTACAATCTGCATGCAAATTGCTACGTTAGTAAGCCGGTTGACTTCGACAAGTTCACACAGGTCGTTAAGCACATTGAGGATTTTTGGTTCACCGTCGTGTTGCTTCCATCCGATGGGGAAATGAGATGAAGGCGGAACCCACAAAAATTCTCTTGGTCGAAGATAACCCGGGAGACGCCCGCCTGCTGCGCGAGGCTCTGGGAGATGTCAGAGACACGCACATTGAGTTCGCCCATGTTGGGCGGTTAGACGAAGCGCTCGGGCGCCTTAGGGAAGAGCAGTTTAACGTCATCCTTCTGGATCTCTCTCTGCCGGACTCGCAAGGGATTGAGACGGTTGTGCGCGTCCAGGGTCAAGCCCCCGCTGTGCCCATTGTGATCTTGACCGGTTTAAATGACGAGGAGATGGCCATTAAGGCCGTGCGCGCAGGGGCGCAGGATTATCTGGTTAAGGGGCAGGTGGATGGCAACTTGCTGGTACGCGCGATGCGCTATGCGATCGAGCGTAAGAAGGTGGAGAAACAGCTTCAACTCCAGCTTCAACGGATCTATGCGCTACGTGGGATTACCGAAGCCATTACATCCACCTTGGACCTCGAGTCTGTGTTGAGCGTCCTGATGGAAAAGATCAAGGATTTCCTACCCTATGCTGCGTCCTTGATTTGGTTATTCAACAAGGAGACAGGGCGGTTCGAACGCGCTTGCTGTAGCCTGAATGAAAATGGAGAGCAGTGGAAGACAAGAGACTTGATGCCGGGCATGCCTTCTCTCATCAAAGCAGCCATTGAAGGAAAGACGCCCATAATGGCCACGAACATTCAAACGCAGCCGGGTGAGCCAGACGCCGACTTTTACCGGCGGCACGGACTGGTCTCCTATCTGGGTGTTCCCTTGCTCGCTAAAGGCGAGGTCCTTGGGGTCTTGGTCTTCTTCACCAGAGAAGAGCACCCATTCACCGAGGAAGAGATGGAGTTTCTCTCCACACTTGCGGCGCAGGCTGCCACAGCAATTCACAATTGTCAGCTCTACGAGGAGATGGCAAAGTTGGCGGATGAGCTCACGAAATCCATCAAAGTGAAGGATGAATTTCTCAGCGTCATGTCGCATGAGCTTAGGACGCCTCTCAACGTCATCAACGGATATGCGGAGATGGTATGGCGCGGGATGGTGGGGGAGATTAATGCCGAGCAGGACAGAGCCCTTGAGAAAATCATCGGCTGCTCCAAAGATCTATTGGGCATGATAAGCCGCATTTTGCAGGCGACCAGTATCGAAGCTGAGGCGGTCAAAGTACAGAGAAAAGAGGTCGTCGTCGGCCCTTTGCTGGACGAGCTTAAGTCAGCCTACGATGTCTCTGTAGGTAAAGACCTTAGCCTCCACTGGGACTATCCCTCCGAGTTTCTATCTGTGACGACTGACAGTGAGAAGCTCAAACATATCCTTCAGAATCTAATCAATAACGCCATCAAATTTACTGACAAGGGTCGGATAACCGTGTCGGTCCGCCACCTTCCTGGATCCAACGGGGTGAAGTTCCAAGTGGCAGACAATGGGATAGGGATTCCCAAAGAGATGCTGCCCATGATCTTTGAGAAGTTCCGCCAAGTGGACAGCTCAGAAACCAGGGCCTATGGCGGTGTCGGGCTGGGGCTTTACATTGTGAAGAAGTTTACCGAGATGCTGGGCGGAAATGTGGAGGTCGAGAGCGAGCCAGGCAAAGGCTCTATCTTTACAGTCACCATACCTTGCGACAGCACACAGACTACGCAAAGTCTCTCACCCGCTGCCTCTTCACTATAGGCTTTCGCCCGCCTGAGCCCGGCAATACAAATAATCATCGTCATCTATTTTCTAAAAGGCCTTCTCTTCCAGACTTAGTCTCAGCTTCACAAAGAATTTTTGCCAACTGTCACAGCACCTTAATTTTTTAGTTTCATAAGAGCTTTGCCCAGAAAACTTTATTTAAGGAGACTCTTATGAAACTTAAGGTCCGGACTAAGAATCAGACGGGCATTCGCGAGGCATTCGAAGAGGTTGTGTCGCGGCCTCTAGCCCGACGTTCGTTTCTGAAAGGCGCTCTGGTGACAGCTCCGCTGCTGCTCGTTGGCCCCGCTCTGTTGAGGTCCCGTGAAGCCGAGGCGGCACAGAATAACGATATCGGGCCTAGCACGACAACAGAGCCGTACATGATCCCGAGCATAGACGACGTGGATACGAGATCAATCTTAACTGTCGGGGACAACATTGGCGGCTACCGGATGGTGGGTATTCCCGATGGCCTGGGTGCGTTACAGAGCGGAGCGGGAGAGTTCACCTTGCTGATGAACCATGAGATAACGGCCCAACGCCTGGGTGTCGTTCGCGCCCACGGTTCGAACGGGGCATTTGTCTCGCGCTGGACCATCGATCCCCATACGCTGGAAGTATTGGCAGGAGAAGACCTCACCCCGTCTCCCAACCACGTTTTTCTGTGGGATCCAGGGACCGGCCTATACTTGCAGGGAACCACTCAATGGCAGCGCCTCTGCTCCGCGGACTTGCCGGTAGAAAGAGCCTTGTTCGCCAACGGCCGAGGGACTCCTGATCGGATATTTCTCGATGGAGAAAAGGGCGTGCCTGGGCACGTATTGTCACGGGATCCCATGGCGGAGAGACCTGGCAGCTGCCGCGTCTTGGGCGCATATCCTTTGAGAATGTTGTTGCCAGTCCGCACCCCCAGAACAAGACGGTGGTTGTTCTCTTGGATGATGGCAATCTCAGTACGGCCGCTGTCGACACAAATTTCCCAAGCGAGGTTTATGTCTATATCGGCACCAAGACACGGAATGGACACCCAATCGAACAGGCCGGCTTGACCAACGGCAACCTTTATGGCGTGAAGATCTCGGTCAACGGCAAGCCGGTGACCGAAGAGAGCAACCTCTTCGGTCTTGGAACCTCAACGTTTGTCGGCTCAGGGAGATTCAGCCTACACAACTTAGGCGATGTCTCCAATTTCACTGCCCTCCAGCTTGAACAGGCTTCCATCGGGGCAGGCGTCGCGCGCCTCCAACGGGTCGAAGATGGTGCTTGGGATCCGCGGCAAGAGCACAGTAACGACTTCTACTTCGTGACCACGGCGAGCTTGACGAATAATTGTCGCTTGTGGCGCTTGCGCTTCGACGACATCGAACATCCTGAGAGAGGCGGAACGATCGAGATTCTTCTGAAAGGCGACGAAGGTCACAAAATGCTGGACAACGTGACAATCGATCGCCGCGGCCGCATTCTTATGGACGAAGACCCTGGCAATACTGGCCGAGTCGCCAAGATATGGCTGTACAGTATCGCTACTGGTGACCTTATTCAGGTTGCAGTGCACAGCCCCAAGTTTTTTGACCCGAATGACCCCCATAAAAATGCTTTTATAACCCAAGATGAGGAATCGTCAGGGATCATTGACGCGGAGCATATCCTCGGAGAAGGTTGGTTCTTGCTCGACGTCCAGGCACATAAACTTAGCAGCGATACCGAGTTGGTCGAAGGAGGACAGCTCCTTGCTATGTTTGTGGATCCAGGGATTGGTGGCGCTTAAAGATGACGACGAAGACGAAGAAGACCCTGAGTGAGGTCGAGCGGGGCGAAAATGACGACTGACTTGTAGCATTCACACGTAGGCTCATTTCAACCTTGCCCCGGTGATCCCAGGGTGAAGCTGTTCCGTCATAGACGGTTAACTTCCTCCCGTATAATTTCATTATAAAATACAAAATTCCGGGACAGAACCCATGGAAGTTGATTTGGAGAGGCTCATCGGAGAAGTCATCGTTAAGTTCAACCAGAGCCGCACGGGGCCAAAGCCCATGGTCTTCATCAAGATTCCACCGGATCTTGCTCGCGTCCCCTGGAATGATGACCGCCTCGAAAGACTCATCAAGCATTTTCTCTATCATGCCCTGCTGACGAATAATCCTGAAAAGCCCCTTCACGTTATCGTCTACGAAAGGACGCGACTGGGAGATCTAGAGGGATTTGTTGGGGTCTCGCCTCTTTACTGGATTCAATTGAGAATCAAGGGTAACGGCTCTGGCATGATCGAGAGCATGGTTGAGGAGATATTTAACGACTTGTGTTATCGCTGCGAGGAATGGATAGGGCTGGAAGGTTCCGATGCGCAATTGGCAATTTTTAGCCCGGCGCAAAGGGGTCAACCCAAAATGATTTTTTGCTCGATGCGGGCAAGGCTATGCGGAGATGCGATTTTCTCATTCCGGTTTCCGAGAGACGGCTCCTGGCATCTTTTGCGGATCCTGGCAAGAAGGCCTAAGGTTGTTAAACCTTCATTGGGAAGTCACTTACCGTTCATCGCCCACTCACATCAATCAGTTAAACTAGTCCAGGTAGAATTTGAAGTAAGGAGGTTTTTTATGAACTTCAGAAGAATATTGGTGCCCACTGATCTTTCGCTGAACTCGCGGATGGGCCTGAGGTACGCTTTCTCCTCGGCTGAACAATGTAGGGCTGAGGTCGTTATCTTGCATGTCGCCAGCGAGTGGCCGGTTTGGCAAGCCATGTCCGATGAAATGGGCTTCGTAGACTCCAACGTCTATCGATGGACCGTCGATAGGATCGTCAACGAAGCGGTGTTGGACCTAAACCGATTCTTGGAAGGACACGTAGAAGAGATCCGCAGGCTCCCTAAGGTGAGAAAGAGGGTTGTCCTGGGCAAGGTAGTCGATAAGGTCGTTGAGGTAGCGTTGCATGAGGAGGCCGATCTCATCGTCATGGCTAAGCGGCGAAGGAACGTGCTCGCGCGCATCCTTTCTCGGAGCATCACCGAGGCGGTTAGCCGAACGGCGCCCTGCCCCGTCCTTTCCCTATGTCCGCCTCAGCAACAGCGCCCTTGGCGGGGAAGGCGAGTGCCTTTTATCGAGGAGGCGCTCGTGGGCTCCGGAGCTTAGGGAATGACGGCACAAAAAAGAATTGCAGTTAGCTGCGTTCGCTCTTAATTAAAACTCTCTAAGGAGGCTAAAATGAAAATGATAGCCGACGCCGCGGTCAACCGTGACAGCGATGAGTCCCTCAGGACTAAGAAGGCGGGGCCTGAGCCACTGACATCTAGGTGCCACGAGATGTTAACTCAACTCACTGTGATTTCACTTAGTAGTAGTATGCTCCGCGAGGCCCTCGGGGAGAAGCTCTCGGAAAAGCAACTGCAGTTGTTTGGTAAGATCGAGCATGGTCTCGATGATCTCTTCAGCTTGATCCGAGATCTTGACCGCGTGGCAGGAAATCAGGAAGCGTCTCCGCTCCCCTAGGCGCGACCGGTTTTTTCGCACTCCGGTTCTTATTCCAATGACCTACTCCCGAATGAGGTCAAGCTTCGATTCAATGGAATATCTTAACCACGGATTCGCATAGCCTTCATTCGCGATTCACAGTCCATAGCTAGATAGTTTTCACAACTGCTTCTTTGACTATGGTTTGCGAGAGGCTTTCCTCCCCCTGAAGGCCTACGCTCGGGCCGGGAGAATCGCCACCTCCCGGCCCGATCCCCTGCTATCTCTGCAAGGTATACGATTCAAGGGATTGAGCTGGACAGACTCTACAAGGATTTTTTGAGTGTGGTAGGGTTGCCTGAGAGGATTTCGACCCTGGAGCAAAAACTCAACCTTCCTTAAGTAGCACATGGGGACGGTTTTGGATATTGTGAGCGCGCGAAGAATGAAGGTCTTTGGAGATTGTGATTATCTTTCTTAGCGCCGTCTCGATTCTCCAAGGTCTTCTAACCCTCCATGAAGTTCGGCTTTAGAGGATCACAGATATGATTCAGGATGAAATTTAAAGAAGAATTCATATAGAATTAATCTTTTCATAATATCCATGCAATTTATATAAGGGTTTTATCGCACTTAAGAAATGGCGGAATATTTTGCAGTTGCGGACGTTGGGAGCAACGCTCTTCGCTTTCAATTGGCCTCAGTAGACCAGCCGGGATGGTACCGCATCCTGGAGCAGGACCGGCAGCCGGTCCGGCTTGGGCACGAGGTTTTTCAAACCGGCAGATTGAGCGCAACGTCGACAGAGGCGGCACTGGAAGCTCTGCACGGTTTCAAAAATCTCGCCGAGCGCTATCAGGTCAAAGCTTTCAGAGCCGTAGCTACCAGTGCGTTGAGAGAAGCGTCGGACGCTAGAAATTTTGTCGCTCGTGTTAAAGGGGTGGGAGTACCCTTAGAGGTGATTTCAGAAGAGGAAGAGGCTCGGCTAATCAGCTTGGGCATTATGAGCGGACTGCGCTTCGATCTGCCTCTGGGCCTCTTCGTGGATATCGGAGGAGGAAGCGTCGAAGTTGCTGTGGCCAACCGGGCCCAGACCTTTTGCCTCTTCAGTTTACCGCTGGGGGCGGTTCGCCTCACCGAGAGGTTCATTCAGAACGATCCTCCGTCCGACAAGGAGTTCAAGGAGTTGCGCCGCTTCGTTGAGCAGCGAGTCAAGCCGATGGCGAAACGGATCGAGCAGGAAAAATTTACCATGGCGTTTGGCAGCGGCGGAACCATTAGTGCATTGGCGGACAGCGATGCGCGCTTAGCTGGAGAGCCCAAAGCGGGTTCGCTCTCTGTCCTCAGACGGTCACGTCTCAAGGGGCTTGTGAATTTGCTCAAAAGCCAACCTCTCTCCCAGCGCGCTGCCATGATCGCCGGAGATCCGAAACGAGCCGATATCATTGTAGCCGGAGGTATAGCTTTGCTCGCCCTCATGAACCAATTGGGGCTGGACTATATTTTTATCTCCAGCCGTGGTCTCCGGGACGGCCTGATGGTGGATCTGCTGCGCCATTACTACTCAGACCACGAAACTCCTTGGAGTCAAGACGGAGCCCGGCCTGAGTCTTTCGAACAAGTCGGCGAGAAGTATCATTACGATGCTCCCCACGCCTATCAGGTCAGCCAGTTGAGCTTGAATCTTTTTTATCAGCTGCAAGAGCTCCACAGGCTACCGGAGAAGTGCGCGGCGATCCTGCACGCAGCCGCCATGCTTCATGACATAGGCCTTTTCATCGCCTATCGCAAACACCATAAACACTCGTATTACTTGATCAAAAGTTCAGGAGCGGTCGCGTTGAGTAAAGCGGACCTGGATTTGGTGGCCAATATCGCTCGCTACCATCGCAAAGCACACCCAAGCCCCAAGCATCTTCCGTTCAACCAACTCTCTCCTTCGCAGCAGGAGGTTGTCCGCAAGTTGAGTGCGCTGTTAAGGATCGCGGACGGGCTGGATCGAAGACACGAATCAAGGGTTAAGGAGATGACATGTACACTACCCCGGGCAAAAGGTGTCTTTATCCGGGTTTGCAGCCCCACAGATCTGAAAGTGGAACTTGAAGCAGCCCAGGAAAAGGCGAAGCTCATGAGTGAGGTCTTCAATGTGGAGACGATTATCCAGCAGGATAACAGTCAAGCAAAAACAGTTTAACTAGGAGGGAATCATGGCGCGAAGAAACATCCGCGAAAGAAACATCCTCTTTCTGTGCCAGGACAACTCATGCACCAGCCAGATGGCGGAGGCGATCGCGAGGCGTCTCGCACCGCCGCAAACGCGTATTTTCAGTGCCGGCATCACTCCCCGGGAGATTCATCCCAGCGTGCCTGAAGTGATGAAGGAGATACAGGTTGAGATGGCGGACCAGCGCCCTAAGGGGCTTGAGGCCATTCCTATCGACGAGATGGATCTTGTCGTAGCCTTTGGGGAAGCGAGCGGGAATTGCCCTACGCTTCCACCCAAAGTGCGACTTGAGCACTGGTCCATCCCGGAACCCCGCCCCTTAACCGGCGAGGAGAAAGGGATGCAGTTGTTTTTGCGCTACGTCAGGGACGAGATCGATAGGAAAGTGGCGGCTCTCTTCCTTGATCACTGGCGCAATCTAGCTCACTAGACGTCTCGCGTAACCAAAGGATCGATTCATGGATCTCTTTATCATGCGCCACGGGATTGCCGTAGCGGAATCTTCAGAAGGTGGCTTCTCCGATGGGGAGCGACCCTTGAGCCCCAAGGGGCTCAAGCGGACGCGGCAGATAGCCGGTGGGTTGTTGGCTTTGAAGCTCTCGTTCGATCGGATACTCACAAGTCCGCTTGTGCGTGCGCGAGAGACCGCTCAGATCGTCGCCGAAGTTTTGAACATGGAGGGGAGGGTGGAAGAGGTTTCCGAGCTCGCTCCAGACGGATCCGTCCAAACCCTCGTCTCCCGCCTGGCGGGGCTTCGTGAAGAGAAAGAGATTTTGCTCGTCGGCCACCAGCCGCTTTTGGGCGAGCTAGCGTCTTTCCTGTTATCGAGGGGCAAGGGAATAAAGCTGCGCCTTAGGAAGGGCGGCCTCTGCTGCCTCGAGGTAGACGACTTAGGGTCTAATGCTTCCGCTATCTTGCATTGGGTGTTAACTCCGAAACAGCTCCGTCTGCTAGCTCGCTGACAACGCAAGCCGACTTCGTCTTTTTCGACGACAAGGACTTCGAGTTCTGCACGAAAATTTTCATCCTTTCTTCATCTGTCCTTAAGCTGTGACTTTTATGTTGGATGGGGTCCACAGCACTTATGGCGATGAGCGATTCTTTAGCTTGGGTTTCAGCTCTTACGCTGGTAGGGCTTCTGGCTTCCCCTGAGCGACCGCTGCTGAGAGACCAGCTGGGGAGCGCTTCTAGTCCGCGACAAAGTCCCTCCATGAGCCTCATGCTAGGAATGATCGAGAGAGATCCCTTGAAGCAGGAAACGAGGCTACCCTTCCAAGCGGAGGTTTGCTGCTCCCAAACGGGCTGCTCAGGGCAGTCTGGGAGTCCGTTACTTGCCCCTGGGCCGATCGTCGGAAAGGTTTGCTTGTAGGCTGAATCGTCCGTTGGCGTTGATTGTAGGGATCTCAAAACCGATCCGCGCTTCATCTCTTCCGCACGATATCCCGCCGTCGAAGCTTCATGTGTTGACAGCGTGGTTTTCCGTCGGATAGTTTGTATTCGCTCAAGATCACAAGGGGGGAATAGTGCTGAAAAGCGCACTCCATCAGCCAACTCGCTCTCGAGAGACCACGATGACGACCCCGGCCGACCTAACATCAGGAGCTGCCTACCGTGAAGCGTTGAGACGGCTCATCATCAAACGACTCCACCGCTTTGTCGCGCTGGTTGCTAAAGTGACTGAAGGGGAGGAGGCGGAAGCCGTGCATGATGCTCGAGTCTGGAGCCGACGGCTGCAGCAAGCTTTAAGCGCATTTTTTCCAAAGCCTCGCCCGGGTAAGGTGCGCAAGCTGCGGCGGATGCTGCGGCGAGTCCGAAGGGCTTTGGGCGAGTGGCGAAACTGTGATGTCCTGCTTGGGCTCGTGGAAGAGAAGTGGCGGGAGACGCCGGAACAGCACAAGCGGATGGCCTGGGAACTAGTGCGAGAGTCTCTGCAGCAGAAGCGCTCTAAGCAAGTACCCCTGGCGCGCAAGAGGCTCCTCAAGCATGATGTCGAGAACTCTTCAATGCGTCTTCTCGCCCTTCTGGACACCTCTATAAGCAGAGAAAAGGAACCAGCGGAAGCGTTGCGGCAAAGCATCGAGCGAGCGTGGAGCCGCTGGCAGTCCGCTCTTGCACACGCGCAGGGGATTCGCGATAGAGCCAGCATCCATGCTTTTCGGATCGCCACCAAAAGACTGCGATACCGCCTCGAGCTAACGCATGAGCTCGGAGATCTTCATGTTCAACCTTTGGTTCGGTGGCTGAAGGATTTGCAGGAGATCCTGGGCCGATGGCACGACCGTGAGGCGCTTCATCGGGGGATAGCCGCGGTACTCTGCCAGCCTGAGATTCTCATACGCCAGTCTGGTGCGGCGCGCATGCTGCTAGCCGAGATCGAGCAGGGTAACACAGAGCAGGAAGCTAGGGCGGAGGAGATATTTCGTCGGGCTGCGGATGAAACTGTCCGCAGGGACCTAGAAATATGGCTCTCCAGCCCGCAAGTTGCCGCGAATAGATTGAGCCTGTAAAACGCCCGTAGTCAGTCTTTAGTTTTCGGGATGCGCGGGACTGAGGAGTTGAGCTGACGCGACACACGTTCCTTCAAATCGTCGAAGACCTCTTCAATAGAGCCCGAGGCATCGATCACTTCAAAGCCGTAGGTTTCGACCATCTTGTCGAATTCCCGCAATAAGCGGGTTTGATATTCGGCAAAGCTGTCATACCTGTCATCACCCAGATGCAAGTCCATCCCCGATTCCCAATAATCGAACCCCGTGCTCTGAATGACCCGCGTGATCAGGTCATCGACCTTCACACGAAGGTAAAAGATCGCATCGGGCTTCAGGGCAAAGCCATAAACATCTTTGATCCACTCCGGGTCGGCGCCGCGCACAATAGCTCGGGCCATGAGAGAGTAAATGTAGCGGTCGGTCAATACAATAAACCCCGCTCTAAGCGCGGGGATCATCTCGTTCTCCAACCTGTCGGCGAAGTCCGTGGCATAAAAGAGACTTAAGGTGATACCACCCAAGGTATGCCCTTCCTTGGCCTGGCGTAGGCGCTTACCGGCTAAGGCTGAGCGGGTCATGCCGGTATCCAGCACCGCGTGACCATTATTTTCTAGCCATTGTTTCAGCAGGCTGATGTGGGTAGAGCGGCCTACCCCGTCTGTGCCTTCCAGCACAAGGAGTTTCCCCTTCAGTTCTTCGAGATCTATGCCCGGGAGGCCTTCCCCAAAGAAGTTAAATCGAGCCATCGGCGGATCCTCGTTTTCTTCGTGCCAGTCAAGGCCTCAGTGACTATCTGCCGCATCTGAGCCTGTTGTTCCTCGATTGAGAGAGTGGCGTCGATCGCCACCAATCCGAACTCGTCAACCATTTTTTCGTATTCCTCAACAATTCGGCCTTGAAAGATTCGAAAGCTCTCCTCGATATCATCATCCTCAGTGAGGTGCAAGTCCATGCCGGCTTCATAATATTTGATGGCATCTCGACCCCCGAGAATCCTCTTCATCGCTATGTCGAGGGGCGTCCGAAAGTAGAACGCTACGGTGGGTTTGACAGCAAAACCATAGAGTCCCCGGACCCACTCGGGGTGAACTCCGCGAACGACATCACGGGCAAAGGCTGTGTAGATGTAACGGTCAGCGAGAACAACGGCGCCAGCCTTAAGCGGAGGAATGATATGGTGTTCTGTACGATCGGCAAAATCGGTGGCGTGGATAAGGCTGAAGGTCATGGGTGTGAGCATCCTCTTTTTCTTCCCTCTGCGGGTCACGTCTTGGACCAACGGCGATGAGTTCCACTCACTAAAGGAAACGACATAGCCCTCTGACTCCAACCACTTATGAAGTAAAGAGAGCTGGGTGCTTTTGCCCGAACCGTCAATCCCTTCGACGATGAATAGGCGGCCAGGGAAACGATGCTTGCCATACATTTTCATTCCTGAAGACATGGGTTGCGTCCTTTCTTGTGAGCGTAAGGCTTGAGCGCCGGGATGCTAACCAAACGGCGATCAGGAAGGATAATTGCCGTGAGGCAACCGCCGTAACACAGCCGGTATCGATGCCGACGGCGTTCTTTCTTACCACAGGCGCGTCGAAAACCCAATGGCCAAAAATGACAATTTTCTTCCCTCGATACCGCTCAAACCAAGGGGTTCCGGCTTCACTCCCTTCGCCATTTAGGGTGCGAAGCTGTGTCAGATCTTCTACTCTCTGTTTATCTATCGGCTGCCCGAGGCGGATTCCCGCATGGACAATCAGGAACTCACCCAGATCCATATAAAGGGGGAACTTGGAAACCAACTCCATGAAATCACCAAAGTTGGTCCCCAGATCCGCTATGGCCTGGCGATGTGTCGGCTCAAGTTCGACTGTTCGTCCACGATAGTGCTGCAACAGAAGGTATTCATGGTTGCCCAGAACGGATTCGCAGTTTCGCCGATGCTGGAAAAATTCGACAACTTCGCGATTTGCAGGTCCCTTCGTAATAAGATCGCCAACAAAAACCAGCCTGTCGTCCTGACAGGCCCCGATCTCATCAAGTAAAGCCACGAGCTCAAAGTAGCACCCGTGGACGTCGCCGATGACGATAATTCTGTCCATAAAACCCCCCTCCAGTATTTAAATATAGGAAGTTACAGCCAGATGAACAGGTTGTTAAATAGAAGTTGACAGAAACAGCATTCGCTTTCCCCAAGCTCTTCATGATTTGTTAACGTGCTTTTCACTCTCCCGTCAGATTTACTCCTTATCCGTAAAGTCAAAATCGGTAGAGTCAAACAATCAGGGCTAGAGCCCTATCGGGAGGTAGCGTTATGGACTTTCAGTGCCGCAGCCCATGTCGGTGTCATGTAAGATTAACTGTCCTGTAACTTCTTGGTAACAATAGGTTGACAACTTATGATTAACAGAAGGAGAGAATTATGAGTCAAATTAGAGACTTTCTAGTCGCCGCATTCGTTCTTGTCGGTTCGCTAATAGGAACTTTCATTTTAGCGGAGCCGCAAGCATCCGCTCAAATTATTCAGATCGACGGCTCCAGCACTGTCTTCCCCGTGACGGAGGCGGTCGCTGAGGAGTTTCAGAAGGCCAAAAAAGGAGCCGTGAAAGTGACCGTCGGAATCTCCGGGACCGGCGGTGGATTCAAGAAGTTTTGCAGGGGGGAGACCGATATCAGTGATGCGTCAAGACCCATCCTGAAGGCCGAGATAGATTCCTGTAAGCAGGCGGGCATAGAGTACATCGAACTGCCGGTGGCGTTCGATGCGCTGACCGTTATGGTCAATCCCAAGAACGACTGGGCTTCTGTGATGACGGTCTCGGACCTTAAAAAAATCTGGGAACCAGCCGCACAAGGCAAGATCACCAACTGGAACCAGGTTCGTCCCAATTGGCCGAATGCGCCGCTTAAGCTTTTCGGTGCCGGGGCGGATTCAGGCACCTTTGATTACTTTACTGAGGCGATAACGGGCAAAGCTAAAGCCAGCCGGGGCGATTTCACCGCGAGCGAAGACGACAATGTGCTTGTCCAAGGTATTGCAAACGATCGGAACGCATTGGGCTTTTTCGGCTATGCCTATTATTCAGAAAACAAGGACAAACTAAAGGCTGTAGGTATCGACAACGGGAAAGGACCGGTCGCGCCGTCCGAAAAGACCGTACTTGACGGGACTTATCAACCCCTTTCCCGGCCCATCTATATCTATGTGAGCAAGAAGGCGGCTGACAAGCCGGAAGTTCGTGAATTCGTCGAGTTTTATATGAAAAACGCGTCCAAGCTCGTCAAGCAAGTAAAGTACGTGCCGCTTCCTGAGAAGGTATATTCCATGGGTCTGACCCGCTTGCAGAACCGAAAGGTTGGGACGGCCTTCGCCGGTCACGCAGACGTGGGAGTGACGATCGAAGATCTAATGAAGCGCGAGCCAAAGATGTAGTGGGTAATCGCAAGCTTGCCGGAAGAGGAGCTTGGAAAATGCCCCTCTTCCGCTTCTGATTCAACCGATCTGGATAAGAAAATAGGAAGAACCAATGGCAAAGAACCCGCATGCTCAAGCCGATGGAAATTACTCCACAGTGAGAGAGCTGATCGCCGAATCAGCCGTGACCCAGCTTACAACGAAGCGCGTCAGGGAACGAGTGATTGAAATCTTCTTGTTCCTAGCTGCGCTCTCATCTATCGGAATTACTTTGGGAATCGTTGGCATTCTGCTTTACGAATCGAAGCAATTTTTTGAGCACGTATCCATTATCGATTTTCTGACCGACACGCAGTGGACCGTTCTCTTTGCGGACCCGCACTATGGCATTATGCCGTTGGTGACCGGAACGATCGTAACTTCAGCGGTCGCCCTTATCGTTGCTCTACCTCTGGGAACCACCATAGCGATATACCTAAGCGAGTATGCGAATAGTAGAGTGCGCGAGATTCTGAAGCCCATGTTGGAGCTCCTGAGCGCTGTCCCGACGGTAGTTTTTGGCTATTTTGCCTTGCTGTTTGTGACTCCGTTGCTGCAGCGGATTTTCCCCGATCTTCCCGGCTTCAACATGCTGAGTGCCGGGATAGTCATCGGAATCATGATCATTCCCTACGTGAGTTCGCTGAGCGAAGACGCTATGAAAGCGGTCCCTGTACACATTCGAGAAGGTTCGTACGCGATGGGCGCTACGCGCCTGCAGACGGCGGTCAGGGTTCTTATCCCATCCGCTTTCTCCGGGATTGCCTCAGCCTACGTGCTGGGATTTTCGCGCGCTGTCGGAGAGACCATGATCGTGGCGGTCGCGGCGGGAACCCAGCCCAACCTTACGCTCAATCCCATGGAGGGCGCTGCAACCATTACAGCTTTTATAGTTCAGGTAAGTTTGGGTGATCTTCCCCATGGCACGGTGGCGTATCAGAGCATCTTTGCCGCAGGCCTCACGCTTATGGTGATGACTCTGGCGTTCAATATTGCGGGGTATTTTCTGCGTAAGCGGTTCAGGGAGATCTACTAGGATGAAAGCAACTTACTCCGATATCCAAGCCAGGGTAGCCCGGCGGAAGACTATGGATGGCATTTTCGCCGTTGTGGGTTTACTTTCAACCTTTATCGGGATGATTACGCTTACCGCTCTTATCTTCGATTTAGCTACGGATGGGGCTGGGCGCCTTACTTGGCAGTTTTTCACCTCTTTTCCTTCTCGTTTCCCCAACCAAGCAGGAATACTTTCAGCCTGGGTTGGGACCACGTTGGTGATGCTCGTAACCGCCCTAACCGCTGTCCCTATGGGCGTTGCTGCTGGTGTTTACCTGGAGGAGTACGCTCCGCAAAACTGGCTTACTGCGTTGATTGAAATCAACATCGCCAATTTGGCGGGAGTACCTTCGATCATATACGGCCTCATGGCGCTGGGACTCTTCGTATACCAATTCCACCTGGGTCACAGCATCCTGACTGCCGGGCTGACTCTCGCGTTGCTCATTCTGCCGATTGTCATCGTGGCCACGCGTGAGTCCGTCAGGGCCGTCCCGGGCAGCATGCGGGAGGCGGCTTACGCGCTTGGGGCGACCAAGTGGCAGACTACCAAAGATCACGTGTTACCCTATTCGACTGGAGGCATTTTGACTGGGGTCATCATCGCCCTATCTCGCGCAATTGGTGAAACCGCTCCATTGATCACGATCGGGGCGCTCACCTTCATCGCTTTTCTTCCAGGTTCCCCAATTAAGACAGAATTTCCATTCATTTCCTTCGAATGGCTCACGTCTCCTTTTACCGTCATGCCGATCCAGATGTTTAACTGGGTCTCGCGCCCTCAACGCGAATTTCATTTCAATGCGGCTGCGGCAGGTCTTGTTCTCATGGTCATGACGTTGGCAATGAACGGTATCGCAATCTATATCCGTTATCGCTTCCGCAAACGAATCAAATGGTAGATGTAATAGATCTAACACGGGAAGTGGAAAAACAACCTCATGGGAGATAAAATGGAACTACAGGAAAGGCCAGGAACGCTCAAGATCAAAATGCCACAAGTTGCGACCGCAAAGGAACCAGTGCTGAAGGTGGCTGCTGAAGCTAGAAAGCCCATCATTCAGGTGCAGGATCTCAACGTATACTATGGGTCGGCCCAAGCACTGAAATCGATCAACGTCGATATTCAAGAAAAGAAGGCCACTGCCTTTATCGGCCCCTCAGGCTGCGGCAAGACAACCCTGCTGCGCTGCCTGAATCGGATGAATGACCTTGTTCCTAACGTCTCAATAAAAGGCAGTGTCAAGCTCGATGGCCAGGATATTTACGGTTCAGGGACAGATGTCATCGACCTCAGGCGCCGTGTGGGAATGATCTTCCAAAAGTGGAACCCTTTTCCGAAGAGCATCTACGAAAACGTGGTTTACGGGCTGAGGATCATAGGCATCAACAATCGAAGTCGTTTGGACGACGTCGTTGAAACGAACCTCAAGCGGGCGGCCCTCTGGGATGAGGTGAAAGACAACCTGCACAAGAGCGCTTCGGATCTTTCGGGGGGGCAGCAACAGCGTCTCTGCATCGCCAGGGCCTTGGCCGTGGAACCAGAGGTTCTCTTGATGGATGAGCCCTGTTCCGCACTCGATCCAATCTCTACAGCCAAGATCGAGGAGCTGATTCACGAACTCAAAGACACGTTCACTATCGTCATCGTAACGCACAACATGCAGCAAGCCGCCCGGGTATCGGATCATACGGCTTTTTTCTACCTCGGCGAGTTGATAGAATTTGGCGAGACCGGAAAGTTGTTTACGACTCCGGAGAAACGCCAGACGGAGGACTACATCACCGGGAGGTTCGGTTGACGATTTAAGCGGCTTGGATGAGGCGGTTCAAATCGTTCAAAATGTTCAAGTCGTTTCAACAGTGACGGAGGAAGCGAATGCAAGCCCAACATACCGACAAGAGATACGACGAAGATCTGAAAAAGCTCCGCGAGGACATCCTCTACATGGGGGGACTGGTGGAGGATCAAATTCAGAAGGCCGTCAATTCCTTGGTCAATCGGGATTCCCAGATGGCCGAGATGATCATTCAAAGGGATCACGAAGTGAATCGAATGGATGTCGACATTGACGAGCTTTGTATTCGCCTCCTGGCCTTGCATCAGCCGGCCGCTCGAGATTTGCGCTTTATTACGACGGGGCTCAAAATCACGACCGACTTGGAGCGGATTGGAGACATGGCGGTGAATATCTGCGAGCGGGCCTTGGAGCTCAATCGCGAGCCACAACTGAAACCTTACATCGACATTCCGCGGATGGCTCAAATCTCCCAACGGATGATCCGAGAGAGTTTAGACGCCTTTGTGCGCGAAGATACCGATTTAGCCCTAAAGGTTTGCAAAGACGACCAAGAAGTCGATGATTTGAACAGTCAGATCTTTCGCGAGACCGTCAGCTTTATGATTGAGGATCCTCACACGATCAATCGGGCCATGAAGATCGGATTCATCTCGAAATATCTCGAGCGAATTGCCGACCATGCCACCAATATCGCCGAGATGGTGGTATTCATGGTAAAGGGCAAGAGCATCCGACACCTTAAAGAGCTCCCTCAGACCATCTGACTTGTTTGAATGGCTGGAAAAAAGATCCTCATTGTAGAAGACGAGCCTGATATCAGGAAGCTGCTCCACTATAACCTGACTCAGGAGCGCTTCAAGGTTTTGGAAGCGGAGGACGGGGAAAAGGCTCTCAAGAGCGTCCGCCAGGAAAAGCCCGATTTGATTGTCCTGGATCTGATGCTTCCGGGTCTCTCAGGGATTGAAGTCTGCCGGGTTCTGCGTGAGCGATCCGAAACCTCCCGCGTTCCTGTCTTGATGCTCACCGCGAAAGCCGGAGAGGCTGACCGAGTCGTGGGCTTGGAGATGGGGGCCGATGATTATCTTACCAAGCCGTTCAGTCCTAGAGAGTTGGTCGCCCGGGTCAAAGCCATCCTCCGTAGGTCCGAACCGCAGGCTGCGGCTTCAGATGCTGAAGGGTACGAAAAGGGTCCTCTGAAGATCAATTTCCTGACCTATGAAGCTTTTGTAAAGGGAAAATCGATTCGTCTGACGCTCAAAGAATTCGAGCTACTTCGCTTTTTGGTTCAAAATCCCAATCGGGTTTTGAGCCGTGACCAACTCCTCGACCGAGTTTGGGGCAGTGAAGTTTTTGTCGACCCCCGCACCGTGGATGTCCATATCCGGAGGCTGAGAAAAGCCATAGAAAGAAACGACCGCAAACCGGAGTGGGTGCTGACGGTGCGAGGAGTAGGCTACAAGTTCGATGATAAGGCTCTGGAAAAGTAGACT
>DASYRN010000012.1:0-17500 GCA_036004365.1 Binatia bacterium | reverse complement strand
CGAGGTCCGTGATATAGGCGGTTCCCCCCGGCAGGATGCGTTCGTCGGCGGTTTGAACATGGGTGTGGGTGCCGTAAACGACGGACACGCGCCCATCCAGATACCAACCCATGGCATTCTTTTCCGACGTAGCTTCTGCGTGCATATCAACCACACTGACTGGTGAGAAAGAGCCGTGTTCTCTAAGAATGACGTCTACACATCGAAAAGGGTCATCGACGTGGCTTGGCATGAAAACCCTTCCCATCAAGTTTATGATCAACGCGCGCAGGCCCGCGTCGTTCTGCCACTCGAACCACCCCTTTCCCGGCGCACTCTTGGGATAATTGGCCGGCCGGACAAGAGAACTGTTTTTTTCCAGATAGGGATAAATCTCTTTCTTTTTCCAAATGTGATTCCCCGAGGTAAGAATATGAACGCCAGCCGAAAAAAGCTCCTCTGCGCTCTTGATATCTACCCCCATGCCCCCGGCGGCATTCTCTGCATTGGCAATGACAAGATCGATGCCTTGGTCTTTCACTAGGGGCGGAATCAGCTCCTCGATGGCCCGGCGGCCTGGCCGGCCCACCACATCCCCTAACATTAAAATACGCATCAATCTCCAAAGTTTTTAGTTGTTAGTTTTTAGTCCCGCTCTCCTAATCAAAACTCAGCACTGAAAACAAAAAATTTTTTTATCTAGCGTATTCCACCGCTCGAACTTCCCGAATCACGGTAACCTTAATCTGCCCTGGGTAAGTCATCTCATTTTCGATCTTCCGGGCGACTTCTCGCGCCATACGGGAGGCCTCTTCGTCTGTGATCGTATCGTGCTGGACAATAATTCTTATTTCCCTCCCCGCTTGGACCGCGTAGGACTTCTCCACGCCCTTGAAGGAATTGCAGATTCGCTCCAACTCCTCGAGCCGCCGAACATAAGTCTCCAACATCTCGCGCCGCGCTCCAGGACGGGCACCCGACAAGGCGTCTGCGGCGTCCACTAGCGGAGCGAGAATCGTCTCTGCCTTGACGTCTTCATGGTGAGCCGCGATCGCGTTAACGATCTTGGGAGACTCGCCATACTTACGGGCGATCTCCGCCCCGATGATGGCGTGGGATCCCTCTACCTCATGATCCACGGCCTTGCCAATATCATGAAGCAGGGCTGCTCGCCGTGCCTGCTTCTCGTTCAAACCCAACTCCACCGCCATCATCCCGCAGATGAAGGCAGCCTCAATGGAATGCAGGAGCACATTCTGCGCATAACTATAACGAAACCTCAGTCTCCCCAGCAATTTGACGAGCTCGGGGTGAACGCCATGAATCCCAACATCAAAAATAGCTTTTTGACCCGCCTCCCGAATGACCTCATCGACCTCCTGCTCCGCCTTCCGCACAACTTCTTCAATTCTGCCCGGATGAATTCTTCCATCCGAAATCAGTTTTTCCAACGAGAGTCGCGCGATCTCTCGGCGAATGGGATTGTGGCCCGAAATAATGACCGACTCCGGCGTGTCATCCACGATTAGATCAATTCCGGTTGCGGCTTCCAATGCCCGAATGTTCCGCCCCTCTCTGCCGATAATCCTTCCCTTCAATTCATCGCTCGGCAGATGCACAACGGTCACGGTGCGCTCGGCAACGAAGTCTCCCGCCAATCTCTCGATGGCTAAGGCGACAATCTTTTGTCCTCTGCGGGCGGACTCCTCTTTGGCTTCCTCTTCTATAATCCTTATTCTTTTGGCCGACGCGTGACTTGCCTCTTCGACCATTTGGTCGATCAGGCTTTTTTTGGCTTCCTCTCGGGTCAAACCGGCCACTTGTTCCAGCTGCCGTCTCGCTTCATCCACAAGACGATCGCACTCACTTGTCTTTTCCTCCACGGCTCGTTCTCTCGCCTTGACTGAAGTTTCTCGCTTCGCCACCTCACCCTCGCGCTTTTCTATCATCTCGATCCGCTTATCGAGGCCCTCCTCCTTATTAATCAGCCTTTTCTCCAGCCCCTGAAGCTCTCGGCGAGTCTCCCTTATCTCCCTCTCAAAATCCGTTCTGGCCTGCAAAAGGCCATCCCTGCTTTGAATCTCGGCCTCCTTCTTGATAGTGTTTGCCTCTTTTTTTGCCTCCTCGATGATGCGGGCAGCAGTAGTTTGAGCCAGTTCGACTTGTATTCGGCGCTGCCTACTACGCAACCAAGAAACGACTAGAGACAGAGAAACTCCCATCAAGAAACCGGCGATTCCAATCAAGATAAAAAGTTCCAATGAAAACACCCCCTTCCAATCTTAGATTTAGGAGAACCACCCGGGCCGTGACGGAGCGCGTCACAGTCTATGGTTCGCTCTTCCGTGATAATGTGCTGCACTCTCCTGTCCCATTTCTCAGTCGGCAATTCCTCGACGACCTGAAACTCGTACGCCAAAGCCACAGATTTTCCATCCTCTCCCAAAAGCCTCAGTAGCCGGTCATACCAACCCCTGCCTCTGCCCAGGCGGTTCCCGTTAAGATCGAAGACGACGCCCGGAACAAATACGACCAACCCTTCTCGCTCCTGGTCCGCCAGGGTTCGAGAGCCGATAGGTTCAAGGATTCCGTAGCGGCCCAGTGTCATTTCCTCGGAGGACTTTACTTCTACCAGCCTCACCCTGTCTTCGCTCCCTAACTTCGGATAAAAGAGCTTCTTCCCCGTCTGCAACGCGTGATCGCGGATCCTTTCGGTAGCGACCTCATTTCCGATTGGACTGTAAAGCGCCACAGAACGAGAGGCGAGATAAGCCAAAAACCGCACAGCCCTGTCTTGAATCCGTTCGTTCCTAGGACCGAGTTCCGAAGGCGAGATCGACTCCCGGCGATGGAAGGCCTCAGCCCGGAGTTGCTGTCTTTTCTCCCTCATAAAATCTTACAGAGAGGTCGAGAGTGGAAAGAGGGGAAGATGGGGAGACGGAGAGTCGAACTAAAAGCCGGATCTACTTGAGTACCACGTCAAGCCCTCGCCGCCGCTTGTCGCGAGGAAAATACCAGTCGTTCGGAGCGGCCGACAACAGGGGAAACAGTGGATAAGCCTGCAAGATATTAATACCCGTATGGCAAAGTTTCTTTGAGTCCACAGAAGCACAACGCAATAGATTCGGTCCTTCCTCGAAATCAACTCCCCACATCATCACTCTCCCCCACCGACCATTATGGATTCCCCCCGCCTTGTGTCGTGTCAGCGCCCCGACTTGAACCTGGAAAACCAGCTGGACGCCATGTTGCCACTTGGGTCTTCCCCTCAATGTGAGAGGCCTGACGGCCGCGGCAAGGGACAGCTTCCTATCTTTTTTTGTTGGTTCCAAGTCGCTTGCGCTGATCACGAACACTGCAGGGGAAAAGAATCACTTAAGTAATTTAACCCTCCTCATTTAAAGTGTTTGAAAGCTTCCTCGATAACTGACCTAAGCGGTTAAGGAGTTCTTCATGTCTCTCCTTCAAACGGTGATACTCATCGGCAATATTCAGCGCCACGAGCATAGCGATGTTGGACCTCGCAACCGGCGGTGCCGTCTTCAACGCTTGCTGCATCTTCCCATCCACGTAACCGGCCACGCTGTGAACATAATTCTCCTCGGCATCGCTGCTCACAGTCAGCCTCTGCCCCATAATTTCGACGTCAAAAGCTCTCTTCATAAAACTCTCGACTGCTAGGCTCGGCTAAAGATCCAAATGCTCGAGGTGGCCTAGAATTCTCCCCAACTTCTCCCTAATTTCGTTCCTTTCCCGCTCATACTGTCGGATCTGGCCTCTCAAGTGATGCCACTCGCTCTCTTTTTGCTGAAGTTTCTTCTCCACCAATTCCTTTTCTTTCTTAACTTTTTCGTGCCGTTCCAGCAGCTGGCTGATTCTGTGCTCCAGTTGTTCCAAATTTTCCAGGGCCATAGTTCGAAAAAGCCGGAAACTTCACGTTTGAGTTTAGTTTTAACCCCCCTGGTTGTCAAGCTAATTCAGCTTAAAGAGAAGGCTAAGTCCGCCGAATTTAGGCGGTTTCAAGGGCATTTAGTGGAAGTATAAGTGCATGAGACGGCAAAATAATGTAAAATCACAAGGCGGGGACTTCTCGGTAATTATCTTAAGGAAAATAAAGCGCTTTCTAAACAGCAAAGAAGCATTGGCAATCAAATCGTGCGCTTTGATTCTGCGTCCTGTAAACCTTTCGGCCACGCAAGAAGTCTAAACCGGCAAAGGCTCTAGAAGCCTAAAAAAGGAGGGTTTATGGATAGATTCAAAGCAGCCGTTTTGGGGGGCCTATTGGGTGGCTCCCTAATATTAGCCGGGTCGGCCTCGGCAGGGGAAATACGGCACGACCGGCGGGAGCTAGGGCGAGACCGCAAGGAGATCCGTAATGATCGGAAAGAAATCCGGGGGGATCGAAAAGAACTACACCAGGATATCCGTGAGCTAAGACAAGACAAAAGGAACGGTGCCAAGCCAGAGGAAATTGCCCAGGATAGAAAAGAGATACGAGGAGACGTAAAGGAGCTTAAGGGTGATCGGAGAGAGCTCAGGCAGGACCGACGCGAAGTCAGACAGGACCGGCGTGAACTTAGGCGCGACGTGAAAGAAAGGTTCCCTGGAAAAGGATACGCGAAGCGAGGAGAGATCCGCCGTGATGTCCGAGAGATTCGTGATGACCGCAAAGAGATTCGTGACGACAGGAGAGAGATTCTCGGAGATCGGAAAGAGCTTAGTCAGGACGTTAAAGAACTGCGAGAAGATCGAAGAGAGCTCCGGCAGGACCTTCGCAGCGGAGCGAGTCCTAAGGAGATCGCCGGCGACCGGCAGGAATTACGGGAGGATTTAAAAGAGATCCGTGGCGACGTAAGGGAATTGCGTGACGACCGCCGCGAGCTGCGCCAGGATTTAGGTGAGTTTTATGAGGACCGACAAGAACTGCGGCGTGATCTAAAAGAAAAGTTGCCTGGGAATTAATATCGAGCGTAAGGGGAGCTGCCTCTCGGAACTCGCAGGCAGCTCCTCCGGTTTCATCCCCTCTCTCCCAGGCTGATTCAACCGATGGAAATGAGCCGACGCGAAGAGCTAGGGGATGAGAGCCTTGTGGCGCAGGCTCAGAAAGGCGATCGTAAAGCGTTTGAGGAACTGGTGGAACGTTATAAACAAAAGGCCTATCGTATCGCATTTGACTTCACACGCGACCGGGAAGAGGCAAAAGATCTGTCGCAAGAAGCGTTTTTGCGGGCCTTTACCCATCTCGACCGTTTCGACCAGCGGTCGACCTTCTACACATGGCTGTATCGAATCCTTGTGAATCTTTGCCTGGATCACCG
Source organism: Binatia bacterium (assembly GCA_036004365.1). Classification (GTDB taxonomy): domain Bacteria; phylum Desulfobacterota; class Binatia; order UBA9968; family UBA9968; genus DP-36. The sequence goes on along the minus strand of DASYRN010000012.1, from coordinate 12,203 downwards.
TCGGCGCGGACAGCGAGTAGCTTGGCAAACTTTTGAAGAAAAAGACGGAAAGATGGCTGAAGAAAAACAAATAGCTAATCCCACGTCCTCTCCCGAGCGACAAGCGATGTCCGGAGAAATCTCCCGAAAGATAGGAGCAGCCTTGAATTTGCTTCCCTCAAAACAGCGGACTGCCTTTCTTTTGAAGAACCACGAAGGACTTTCAATCCGCGAAATCGCCAAGGTGATGCAGACGGCTGAAGGAACGGTTAAGACGCACATTCACCGAGCGGTGACGGCTTTGAGACAACGCCTCGCCGAACTTGTTTGAGAGAATGAAATGACCAAAACGGCCACCCTACGAACCGCATGTAAGGATTACGAGCAAGATTTGGTGCTCTATTATTACGCTGAATGCTCGGATCAAGAGCGCGCCCGGATTGATGCGCACATCAGAGACTGTCCGTCTTGCGCCGGCTTTCTCGATGAGCTGCGAATCCTGCTGCCGTTAACTGTAAAGACCGACGAGCCCCCGCGGCCATTTTGGGAGAGCTATTCCCATGAGCTTCGTGAGAAGCTCACGCTAGCGAGAGAAATCCGGCCTTGGTGGCACGGTATCTTCTCTTTCCTGCGCCCCTTCCCTGTGCCGGCGCTCGCCGCGGCTCTGGTCCTCCTTCTGGCCGTAACATTGACCTTAACCAAAGGGATGTGGCGCACACGAGATGTGCCTCTTAAGGAAGAGGCCCTCTTGGAAGTCTTACCCATGGCAGAGAACCTAGAATTTTATAAATCCATGGATTTTCTCGATTCCTTGGATTTGCTCGAAGATATGGGAAGTTTTGTTGAAAGTGGGACCGCCTGAGGCGGAGGGACAGTGTGAGGCAACTGATATGGATCTTCGTTGTCCTCCTTGTTCACAGCTCTTCCTTCGCCGCGACCAGAGAGGATGAGCGACCGGATAAAGAAATGCTTGGCCTGATGGAGTTCTTACGAGAAATAGAAATGATCAGGAATCTCGATCTCATGCGCCAGATGGACTCCCTGGAGCGGATGGAGCAAACGCCCACCAAACAGAGCACGGACAAAAAACCCACCAGCAAAGACAAAGGTTCCACAAAATGAACCGGATGATCTGGCTATTGGCTTTCTTTCTCTTCTGGCTACCTACAGCCGCATTGGCTCAAGTAGAAGGCGACGCAGAGCAGAGGGCGCTCGAGCGATGGCGCAATATGAGTCCACAAGAGAAGCAGGAGCTCAGAGAGCGTTATCAAAGGTGGAAATCTCTTCCGCCTGATGAGAAGGCCGAGTTGCAAAAAAGACTCGAAACCTGGCGCCAGCTTCCGCAAGATGAAAAGGCACAGATCCGTAAGAACTTCCAACGTTGGCAAAACCTCAGTCCCGAGCAACGACAGCGACTGCAGGAGCGCTGGCATCGCTGGCGTGACATGCCGCCGGAGAAACGCGAGATGCTCAAGCGTCGTTTTGAAAAACTGCGCGAACTCCCCCCGGAAGAGCGTCGCGAACTACGCGAAAAGTTCAAGGCCCGCCAACAACTCTCCCCGGACCAGAAAAAAGCCTTGCGTCAACGGATGAAGGAGCAATTGCAGAATCGATAAAAAGCAGGAGACTAGATATGAGCACGCCCTTATCCGGAGAACAAAAGGTAGTTCACTTTCTAAACCGCGTGAGCTTTGGACCAACGCCGGCAGAGACTGAAAAGGTCAAGAGAACGGGAATCCCCTCCTACCTGGAGGAGCAGCTCCATCCGGAAAAGATACGAGACTCTCTGGTAGAAGAGAAGTTAGCCCAGCTGAAGACCATTCGGCTGAGCAGCCAGGAGCTCCTGGAGCTCTATCCACCGCCGAAACAGGCCCAGGTCAAAGGGATGGAGATTTCCCCTATGCAGCAGGGCCCCCGTTATGTGATCTTAGAGCTCCAGCAGGCCAAGCTCCTGCGCGCCGTATATAGCCAGCGGCAGCTCTACGAGGTCATGGTAGATTTCTGGATTAACCATTTTAACGTTTTCGCGGGAAAAGGGGCGGATAGGTGGCTGGTGACTTCCTATGACCGCGACACGATCCGACCCCATGCTCTCGGCCGCTTTCGCGACCTTCTCTTGGCCACGGCAAAAAGCCCCGCCATGCTTTTTTACCTGGACAATTGGCTGAGTGTGAGCCCGGACGCGATGACTCGGAATAACGCCAAACCCGGAGTCCGTCAGGGCCTTAACGAGAACTACGCGCGCGAGATTATGGAGCTCCACACCCTTGGCGTGGATGGAGGCTATACGCAAAAAGACGTTGTGGAAGTCGCGCGTTGCTTGACCGGCTGGACCATTCGCCGGCCCAGAGGAGAGCCGGAATTCGTTTTTAATTCACGCATGCACGACTCTCGAGAGAAAGTCGTCCTGGGGACGAGAATTCCAGCCCGCGGTCAAATGGAAGATGGCGTGAAAGTCATCGAACTTCTGTCGCGCCATCCCTCGACGGCCCGATTCATCGCGACTAAACTTGTCCGACGCTTCGTAAGCGACGACCCTCCTGAGTCCCTCGTGTCTCAAGTTGCGAATGCCTTCCGCGACAGCGATGGCGATATCAAAGAGCTTTTGCGTGTGATCACCCGTTCGCCGGAATTCTCCGCTCCTGAAGCCGTCCAGGCCAAGGTCAAGAAACCTCTTGAGTTTGTTGCGAGCGCCCTGCGTGCGACTGAAGCCGAAACTGATGCGTCACCCGCGCTCCTTCGTTACCTTGTCCGGATGGGAGAACCGCTTTTTCTCTCTCCGCCGCCAACCGGTTTTCCGGACATGGGCTCTACCTGGGTCAGCCCCGATATGTTGCTCACCAGGATCAACTTCGTGATTGATCTTTCGAGCAACCGAATCCCAGGAACGCGAGCGAGCGTCGACAAAGAGACGACCGTTGCCATAGTGGCCCCCGAATTTCAACGGAGGTGAAAATGGATTTTTCACGTCGCCTTTTTCTCAAGACTGCGGGTTTAGGGCTTGTGGCCTTGGGATTGCCGCCTTCCTTTCTTGTGCGCGCGGCAGAAGGGGAGAGAGGAAGACGAGGCCAAATCTTGGTAGTCGTCTTCCAGAGAGGCGGGATGGATGGTCTCAATGCGGTGATCCCCTTCAGGGACCGGACATACTACTCGCTCCGCCCAAGCATAGCGATTCCAGAGCCGGCTTCAGGAGAAGAAAGGGCTATCGATCTCGACGGCTTCTACGGCCTTCACCCCACGCTGGCGCCGCTTAAGATTCTCTTCGACAAGGGCCACCTCGCTGTCATCCACGCAACCGGCTCACCGGATAACACCCGCTCGCACTTCGATGCCCAGGACTACATGGAGTTAGGAACTCCAGGGGTGAAAAACACGCCGGACGGCTGGCTTAACCGAGTTCTTGCTGAGGAAAAAAGGGCCGAAAATCCGTTCCAAGCCGTGGCGCTCACCCAACGGCTGCCGCGCATTCTCGCGGGCAGAGCGCCCGCGCTTACAATGACGTCGATAGAGGAATTTCGGCTGCGCGATTCGCTCTTGACTCCGACCCTCCAAAAACTCTACGCGAATGTGCAGGACCCGCTTTTACGGCAAGGCGGGCAGAACATGTTTGAAGCTATGAAGATCCTTCGTAGCGTGGATGCGAGATTGCCTTCAGCAGCATCGGACAACTATCCGAACGGCCGTTTCGGCGCCGGTCTCAAACAGATCAGCCGTCTCATCAAGGCCAATATCGGTCTAGAGATCGCCTTTACCGAGATCGAAGGCTGGGATACTCACGTAAACGAAGGAGGGGCAAAAGGCCAAATGGCCAACCGGCTGACGGACTTCGCGGCGGGTCTAGCTGCTTTTTATCAAGATCTCGGAAATAGAATGGATGATGTAGTTTTGCTCACCCTGTCTGAGTTTGGCCGCACCGCAAGAGAAAACGGCAATCGCGGCACCGACCACGGCCATGCGAATGTGATGTTTGCCATGGGAGGCAGAGTAAGAGGTGGCAAGGTCTACGGCCGCTGGCCCGGTCTGGCGCCGGAACTTCTCTATGAAGGTCGCGACCTGGCGCTTACCACGGATTTTCGCGCGGTATGCGGGGAGATCCTCTCGCGCCATCTGGGTCAGAGGGATTTAAGCAAAGTTTTTCCCAGCTATTCATTTCCCTCCCAGCCTCTCGGCGTTATTTGATGCGCAGCCGAGCTTCCATCCGCTAGACAGCAGGCGTTCGGAGGTTTTCGAGGCCATTTTCTTGCGTGCAATATTGAAGCTCATAGAGCCGGGAGTAAAGGCCCTGCCGCGACAACAACTCTTCATGGCTTCCCTCCTCCCAGATCTCACCTTTGTGAATGACCAAGATGCGGCCGACGTTCCGGATGGTCGAGAGACGGTGCGCAATGATGATGGCTGTGCGATCCTTGAGCAGCTCCTTGAGAGCCTCTTGAATCAGCACCTCTGTCTCCGTATCTACAGAACTCGTCGCTTCATCAAGGATAAGAATTTTTGGATTGAACGCCAAGGCTCGAGCGAACGAGAGAAGCTGGCGTTGACCTTGCGAGAGCGTGGCACCTCTCTCTTGCACCTCCTCTTGATAGCGCATGGGCAGCTTCTCGATGAAAGGTGCAATGTGCACTCGGCGGGCGGCTTCGAGCATCCGCTCGTCGCTGATCCGCTGGTCCCCCAGGGTGATATTGTTGGCTATATCTCCTGAAAAAAGGAAAGCATCCTGCGCCACCAGCCCGAGGTGTCGTCGCAATTCCTGCTTGTTCCACTCTCGGATGTCAACTCCGTCTACCAGGATTTGGCCGCGATCGATCTCGTAAAACCGGCACAGCGAAGAGATGATGGAGGTCTTTCCGGCTCCCGTAGCTCCAACCAAAGCAACCTTCTCACCTGGATGAACCTTGAACGAGATACCCCTAAGCACCGGCTCTCCTAGATGATAGGAAAGCCATACATCGCTGAACTGCACGGCTCCAGCCAGTTGTGCCGGACGTTTCGGGTTGGGCGGATTTTTGATCGTGGGTGGATTATCTAAAAGCATGAAGATCCGTTCCGATGAGGCCATCGCCGCCTGCATGATATTGTACTTCTCCGCCAGGTCGCGGACCGGATGATACATTCGCTGAATGTATTGGATAAAAGCGACCATAACTCCTGCTTCGAGAGCACCCGCCAAAATGAGATTTCCACCGTACCATAGAGCGAGCCCGATCGTCAGGGCGCTGAACACCTCGATCAGAGGGAAAAACAGAGCGTTGTAGCGGATGCTGCGAAGCAAGAGGTCCCGGTAGTCGAGGTTTACTCGCTGAAACTTATCGTACGTCCCTTCCTCCTGGCCGAACGCCTGAATGGTACCGATTCCGGCTATGTTTTCCTGTAGGGTGGCGTTGATCTTTGCAAGGATCAGTCGGCTTTCGCGATAGACTTCCTTTGCCCGCCGCCGGTAAAAACCGCTGACGTAAAGGATCAGCGGGAATGCCGCCAGAGTGACTAGGGCGAGTTTCCAGTTAAGCAGCAGCATCGCTCCGGCGATTCCGAAAACAACGCAGGCGTCGCCCAGTAACCCGATCACGCCCGTACTGAAGAGCTCATTCAAAGTCTCCACATCGTGGATGGTCCGGGTCATGAGACGGCCGACCGGATTGCGATCGAAGTAGGCGAGATCCTGCTTCTGCAGATGCGAGAAGATCTCCACTCTCAGGTCGTGCATCGCTCGCTGACCGGTATATTCAGTGGAGTAAGTCTGAGCAAATAAAAGGACAAAACCAAGAAAAACGCTTCCCAGATAGATGACGACCATGAGGTTCAGACCCTGGGCATCGCCGGTGGCGATGTAACGGTCGATGGCAACCTTCGTTATGTATGGACCCAGAAGCTGTGTAGCCGTGTAGAGGACCAGCAAAACAGCCGAAAGGCTTAGCAGCCTCCAGTAAGGCCGCAGATACTTGAGCATCCGCGCTACAAGGCGCGCGTCGTACGCCTTGCCTAAAATCTCATCTTCCTGGTGCATGATTTGATTCATTCCCGCGCCTCCGCCCGCCCCGTCTCCTCGACCTCACGAACCACCCTCTGCCTCTGATAGAGACGGTGGTAAGCGCCCTTGCGCGCAAGAAGCTCTTCGTGAGTACCCTGTTCGATGATCTTTCCCTCGCGGAGGTAAACGATCATGTCGGCCCGCTGCACTGTCGATACCCGATGCGAGATGAGAAGCACCGTCCTCTTTCGGATAAAGCTAGCCAGCTGACCCAAAATAGCCTCTTCGGTGTGGGTGTCTACGCTCGAGAACGCATCGTCGAGCACGAGAATAACGGGATCCTTGATGACGGCACGCGCCAATGCGGTACGCTGCCGCTGCCCGCCCGAAAAGCGCACGCCGCGTTCGCCCAGTAGGGTGTCGAACCCACGCGCCAGCTCGCGTAGCGTTGGCGACAGCGCAGCCATCTTGGCGGACTCCTCCAGAGCGGGCTCATCCTCTCGCCTTCCATCCTTAAGGCCAAAGAGGATGTTGTCCCGCACCGTCCCGGAAAAAAGAAAGATATCCTGCGAGACCACTCCGACCGCTTCTCTGAGAACGGTCCGAGGGATCTTTTTGATATCTATTCCGTCGATAAAAATCGCCCCGTCCGGCGGCTCGAACAGTCTCGGCAGCAGGTTCACTAGGGTGCTCTTACCCGATCCTGTTTCTCCCACAATCCCGCAGGTGGTACCGGCCGGGATAGTCAGTGAAATTCTCTTCAAGGCAAAACCGTGCTCGCCATAGGCAAAGCTCAGGTCGCGAAATTCAATAACGCCGCGAACGGGAGGAAAAGTATCCGTCGGAAGATCCTGAGAGTACGGTGGTGCTGGCGGCGTATCCAGCACCTCGATGATGCGGCTTAGCGCGGCGGTTCCTCTTTGGTACTGGTTGACGACGTGCCCCACCGCCATCAACGGCCACGTCAACATGCCGAGGTAGCCGTTAAAAGCGACGAACTCTCCCAGGGTCATGGTGCCCTGGAGCACCTGCCGACCTCCGAGCCAAAGAACGACCGCCGCCGCGATGCCGGCCAAGACACGCATGAGCGGCCAGAAAATTCCCCAAAGTATAGCCAGCCACAGATTCCTCCGCATATACTCGGAGCTAACCCCGGCAAAGCGGCTGATCTGATTTTCCTCCTGTGCATAGGCCTGCACCACTCTGATGCCGGAAAGGTCCTGCTGCACGTACGCGCTCAAGTCGCTCAACTCTTCTTGAACGTCGCGCGACCACTGGAAAATCTGGCCCCCGAACAGCCGCACAACAAACGGGATAAGTGGCAAGACGATCAGGGACCATAACGTAAGCCAGGGATCGATGATCATCATGAAACTTAAGCTAAAGGAAATGACCACGGCGGCGTCAACGACCGCGAGGGAACCGAACCCCAAGAGTTCTCGAACCGCTTGGACGTCGTTCGTGAGTCGGGACATCAGGTCCCCGGTCTTGCTGCGCTGGAAGTAGGACAGGGGGAGATGTTGAAGATGGCGAAAGACCGTATCTCTGAGATCCGCCTCGGAGCGGCGCGAAAAGCCATGGATGTTGATCCGCCAAAGATAGCGGAAAAGTCCCTGAAGCAGCGCAGCGCCAAGGATGAAAAGAGGATACTTCAGCAGCGTAGCAGGCCGGTGTTGAACCATCGCGTCAATTGCCTCCTTGATCAGCCAGGGAATCGTCATACCCATCAGATCCGTCGCTATGAGAGCGACGATCCCAAAGATCAGTAGGCGGCGATAGCGATCAATGAGAAACTTAACGCGACGATAATAGCGTCGAATAGGAGTCTTCCTTTGGAGTTGGCCGCTTACACAAACGTGCCGGAAGCGACCTGTTTTTCGGAGCTCTTGGCCACCTCCGCCCATTTTCCTTTCATAAGCTCTGCCATGATTGTTTCTAAATTGGAAAGAGGAATCCGAATTTGTTCCATTGAATCTCTGTCCCGGATCGTCACTTTTCCATCTGCAGGCGTCTTTTCGTCCCCCACCGTCTGGACATCAACCGTCACGCAAAAGGGCGTGCCGATTTCGTCTTGGCGCCGGTAAAGACGGCCGATCGAGGCCGTGTCATCGTAAACCGTGAACCAACGCCTCCTCAGGTCGGCACAGATCTTCTTAGCGGTTTCCACGATTTTGCTGTTTTTTTTCAACAAAGGAAGCACCGCGATCTTGACAGGAGCAAGTTCCTGATGAAACTTGAGGACCACCCGCTTTTCACCTCTTACCTCCTCTTCGTGATAGGCATCAACGAGAAACGCCAACGCTGATCTATCGGCTCCTGCCGACGGCTCGATGACGTAGGGCACGACTCTCTGTTTGGTCTCCTCGTCGAAATATTCCAGTGCCTTGCCGCTAAACTCAGAGTGCCGCTTAAGGTCATAGTCCGTGCGGTTTGCGATCCCCTCAAGCTCACTCCACCCCATCGGAAAGAGATACTCAATATCCACGCACCTCTTGGCGTAGTGGGCGAGTTCGTCCTTAGCGTGCTCCCGAAGCCGAATGTTTTCCTTACGGATACCGTACTTCTGATACCAGGCAAACCGCTCGTCGATCCATCTTTGATGCCAATCTTCATCCGTTCCCGGCATAACGAAATACTCGATCTCCATCTGTTCGAACTCGCGCGTGCGAAAGGTGAAGTTTCCCGGCGTAATCTCGTTACGAAAAGCTTTGCCGATCTGCGCGATCCCAAACGGCAGCTTCTTGCGCGAAGACTGAAGCACGTTGTCGAAATTGACGAAGATTCCTTGAGCGGTTTCCGGCCTCAAATAAGTCCTCGTGGCGGTCTCTTTCACGGGCCCGAGAAAGGTCTCCAGCATCAAACTAGCAGGCTTGGGTTCCGACAATCGTGTTCCTCCGCAATTCGGACAAAGAAAACCCATAACGTTGCCATTGGAACCACGGGCAATCGTTCTTAAAAACTCTACGAACTTGGGATCATTCGATCCCTCAAAGGGATGTCGAATCGACGCCTCGGAAACAGCATTCGCGTCCTTAACTAAAGGAAAATTAGGAGCGAGCTTCTTCCCATCGCTTTGAGCCCAATTCACGATCGCTTTCCACTCACTCTTCTTCGCGCTCGGACCCTCCAGCGTCTTCACGATGGCGCGAAGCCACCTCGAGTTCCAAATCGCATCGTAGATTTGATCCGCTCGATAATGCCGACCACATTCGGCGCAGCCGGTGAATGGATCAGAAAAACTCGCGACGTGCCCACTCGCCTCCCAAACTCTGGGATGCATGGAGATCGCCGCATCGAGGCCGACCATGTCGTCTCTCAGCTGGACGTTGTCGCACCACCAGAGCCGCTTCACATTGTTTTTGAATTCAACTCCCAGCGGCCCGTAGTCCCAGGCCGAGCCCAGCCCGCCGTAAATCTCACTCGACTGAAAAATAAACCCGCGCCGCTTACACAGCGACACGATCGTATCCATGTCGACCATTAAGCCACCCTAAATGTGATGCAAGTAGACTTTACTCTAAACAATGAAGGGTGAGGAGTCAAAAAGAGCGGCTAAGCCAAACGCCTAAAGTCATCCCAATGCAAGCACATCTTGCATGCTGTAGAGGCCTTTTTTCTGTTTGACCAGCCATTGCGCTGCGCGGATGGCGCCGCGCGCGAACGTCTCGCGGCTGTGAGCGCGATGAACGAACTCAATCCGCTCCCCCAGGCCGCCAAAGATGACCGTGTGCTCACCGACGATGTCGCCGGCGCGGACGGAGAGAAGGCCGATTTCCTGCTTGGTTCTTTCACCGATGATTCCTTTGCGGCCACAAACGCCAGCCTGATTCAGATCTCGCTTGAGTGCGTTAGCGATCGGCTGAGCCATGGCCAACGCCGTTCCGCTCGGCGCATCTTTTTTGAAGCGATGATGCGCTTCTATGATTTCTACGTCGTAATCATCGCCGAGGATCTCGGCGACTTTGCCGAGCAGACTCACCAACAGGTTCACACCCAGACTCATGTTGGCAGAGATGAGGATGGGAGTCTTGCGTGAAAGCGTCTTGATCTCGTCCAACTGCTTCTGTTTGAGTCCCGTCGTGCCGATCACCATGGGGATATTTTTTTGCGCGGCAATCTTTGCATGCTCCAGAGTAGCTTCCGGGGCGGTGAATTCGACGACAACGACCGGTCCTTTCAATAGCGGCCCGATCTCCGCAGCAATCGGAACTCCGATCTTGCCCACACCGGCCACCTCACCAGCGTCCTTATTAATTTGGGAATTGCCGGCGGCCTCGACCGCGCCGGCGAGTTTCATGGAGCGGCTTTCATGGATTAGACGCACCAGCGTGGTTCCCATCCGCCCCGCCGCTCCGCAAACTATGACGCCCAGCACTTGAGCCTCAGACGAGACCGAAATCGGCCATCGCCTGTCTGAGTTTCTTAAGGTTGCCTTCTGACATGGGGGTTAATGGGAGACGCAGATCGCCCCGGCACTTGCCCATTAAAGAGAGGGCAGTCTTGATCGGAATCGGATTGGTCTCGATGAAAACGGCACGAATCAGGGGTATAAGCTTGAGTTGAAGCGCTCTCCCTTTTTCCCAGTCTCCCTTAAGACAAGCCTCGGTCACATCGGACATCTCCCTGGGCACTATATTGGCTACTGTGGAGATAACTCCTTTGCCTCCGAGGGCCATAAGAGAGAAAGTGAGGGAATCTTCGCCGGAGAAGACTGCAAATCGCGCGTTACAGAGCCGAATTACATCGAGGGCCTGATCTACGGAACCGGTCGCTTCTTTGACTCCGCCGATGTTTTTGATTTCTGAAAGCCGAGCTAACGTCTCCGGTTCGATCTTAGAACCCGTACGCCCGGGAATGTTATAGACAATCAGCGGTATTCCTACCTCAGAAGCAATCTTTTTGTAGTGTTGATAAATCCCCTCCTGCGTCGGCCTATTGTAATACGGCGAAATCAAAAGCGCGCCATCGGCGCCAGCTCGTTCGGCTTCCTTGGTTAAGCGGACAGCTTCGTCTGTGGAGTTGGATCCTGTTCCCGCTATGACTGGAACCTTCTTTTTTACGGCCTTGACGACCGCCTTGATCACATCGTCATGTTCCTGATGGCTGACAGTAGCGGATTCTCCGGTTGTCCCGCAGGGGACAATTCCATGGGTTCCATTTTTTAGGTGAAACTCCACTAGTCCCTCGAGACCCTCCCAGTCCACATGGCTATCTTTGAAAGGTGTCACTAATGCCACTATGGAGCCTGAAAACATGGCATGCCTCCTTTGTTAGATTCTAACCGTCCCCTCAAACACCTCTTCCGCACCACCCGTCATGTAGACGCGATTATTGTCCCGCCATTCAACGGACAGATCCCCGCCTTTAAGGTGAACTGTGACTTTTCTTCTGTTCTTACCAGTTAACGCTCCGGCCACCGTCGCTGCGCAGGCCCCCGTTCCGCAAGCCCATGTCTCGCCCGCGCCCCGTTCCCAGACCCGCATCTTGATCTCCTGAGGTCCTAGAACTTTGACGAATTCTGTATTCACTCGCTTCGGAAAAAAGGCGTGATGCTCGAAGCGCGGCCCGATGTGTTCCAGATCCAAGCGATCGAGCTCATCCAGGTAAAGCACACAGTGAGGGTTACCCATCGAGACGCAAGTAACCTCATAGGTGACTCCGTCGACTTCCAGCGGATAGTTCAAAATCTTGCCCTCGGCATTGACGGGAATCTTTCTTCCCTCCAGGATCGGCTCTCCCATGTCTACTTCAACTTGGTCCCCAACGAGACGAGGACGAATAATACCAGCCAGAGTCTCGACCGCTAGTTCTTTCTTGTCGGTCAGACCATGATCATGGACATACTTCGCGAAGCAGCGAATGCCATTGCCACACATTTCCACCTGCCCGCCGTCGGCATTGTAAATTTCCATCCTGAAGTCGGCGAGCTTGGAGGGGTGGACGGTTAGAAGCTGATCCGCACCGATCCCGAAGCGACGATCGCAGAGCTCTTTAGCAAGCTTTTCCAGATCAGCTCTCCCGCTGTTGAGACAATCGATGAAGATGAAGTCGTTGCCGCAGCCATGCATCTTAGTGAAATGAAGCTCAGCCATATGCAGCCTGTTGAAAAAGGCTCATCTGCTTCGTCAGACTGTGTGAAAACGAGACGAGTCTTTGTCGTGCATTGGGCCAAATGCTGGTAACGATCCCATCGATTCTGGTTTGCCGATATGAGCTCTCTTAGCTCACAGCCTCTATCATTGTTTTGACACCTAAAATA
>DASYRN010000011.1:0-5822 GCA_036004365.1 Binatia bacterium | reverse complement strand
TCTGATGATAGCCGAGGTCAAGGAGGTAGAGAACAATGGCAGTTCAGGTACGACGAGTAGTCACCGGGCATGATGCAAACGGCCGTGCGGTCGTCAAGATCGACGAAGTCTCCAAAAATATCACCTCAAGCCGGCCGGGAGCGACGGCCTGTGTAGTCTGGACCACGGAATCTTTTCCCGTAAACAACACAGGCGACTCCGACGAGGGACTGAGGAAGGTCGGCACGACACTGAAGAACGGAACGGTTTTTCGTGTCATCGAGTTCGCGCCCGGAGTGGCGCCGCGGAACCACAGGACGGATTCCATCGATTATGCCGTCGTCGTGTCGGGTGAGATCGACATGGAGATCGAGGACTCGGTTGTCCACCTGAGTGCGGGCGACGTGCTCGTGCAGCGCGGAACGATCCACAATTGGGTAAACCGCGGCACCGAGCCTTGTGTGATGGCTTTTATCCTTATCGACGCCAAACCAGTCGAGGTCGACGGGAAAGTCCTGAACGCAGTCGGTTAGTCCGGTTAGAAAATAACCGACATCGAGGGAAAGAAAAGGGAGCCGGCTACTTTTCCGTTGATGGGCACAGCAGCATCGTGATAAAAGCGGCGCTGTGCCGAAAATCCCTCGTGGTCAACGAGCCGGTAGTGCTTATCACGTCATCAACCGTGGCAGCCTGAGCGGCGAGGGCCGGTAGCAGAGGGTCGAATGCGGGTCGTCGGAGTTCTTGTCGGCATAGTGATTCTCTTCTTCGGCTACTTCTGGGTGGCGCTCCACTGGAACTACTCGACCGGTGAGCGCGCCGGCTGGGTACAGAAATTCTCGAAAAAGGGCTGGCTCTGCATGACCTGGGAAGGCGAGATGGCGATGGTCTCGATGCCAGGCGCCGTGCCGGAGAAGTTCTACTTCACCGTCTGGGACGACGCGGTCGCCGGCGAGCTAAACAAGGCCATGGGCAAGCGCGTCTCCCTTCACTATGAAGAGAAGGTCGGCTTGACGACCTCGTGCTTCGGTGAGACGCGGCACTACGTGACCCGCGTGGCTGCGGTCGAGGACATTCCGCCCGCTCCCGGCGTTGTCGTGCCGACGCCGAGCACCCCGGCGGCGCCGGCAGCGCCGTCCGCCGCACCGCAGAAATAGCCGTCATCTTTCTTCCAAGGTGCGGGGTCTGGCTTTGCTTTCTTGACAATCTTACTCCATGCTCAAGCGTCCGCCAAAACTCACTCTGAGATTTCCTCCTTATGATAACCCCGGAAATACTTGCCGGAAGAGACTACACGAGGCATAGGCGCAAGCTGAAATAACCGTCCAAGGGAGGTATTATGGCATTTACAATTCCGCAGATTGCAAAACTTCTTGGAAAACTTGCACTCCTTATTCCCGTAACGAATTCAATCGTCAAGACTTTAGGTGAGACCGGATCGAGGTTTCAACAGGAAACTTCCATGGACAGGCGGCTTAACTACCTGGAAAACGCTTTAGATCTGCAAAGCGGCTTGAACGGAAAGATAACAGATCAATTGCAGATTGTGGAATCCGTGCTTATTAACGTTGAGAAATCGTTAAAGGTTCTTGCCTATATTACGGCAGGAACCGTCGTCGTTGCCGTTGTGGCAATAACGGTTGCGCTCCTCAAATAAGTTTACCCGACACCAGCCTTTCACGCCGGTAACACGGGTTCGATTCCCGTTGAGCCGACTCGTTTCCTACACTTTCGCCTTTCAAAACGCCGAAATGAGTGGACCGAACATGACCAGAGGGGAGGATCAGGGTCTGGGCTGCCTGCGGTGCCCGGCAATAATTCTTTTCAGGATTGTTCAATATTAGACAGCAACTCCTGGCGAGCCAGCGCAGGATGAGATGGGGTAAACCTGAGCGTAAGGCTCGCCTGGAGGAACGAAGGAAATATGGCGTTTTATACGGTTGATGTCCGAGACCGGGTGATCCGGCGGGTGACCCACCAACCCAGCGGGGTGGACAACAAGCGTTTTTTTGTGATTGAAGCCGGCTCTGCGAGACAGGCGTGGGCAAAGGCCCTCCGCGCATCGGGAGCGGTTGGCAGCGCCGATTGTGGTTGTTGCCGCCATAGACATTGTCGCGCTTGTGAGGAATGCTCCGTCACAAAACGATACTCGGACTACTGGATTTGTCACCGTTGCGGGGAGTTAAACGCGCGTGTTCCAAATTTGCATTGAAGGAGGTATCTCATGAATTGGGAGAAGACTAAACTCGGGTTATGGAGCGGCCTCGGCGGCGCGATCGTAGCCACGTATGTGGGTTTCAACGTAGCGGGGTGGGTGACCGGCGGTGCTGCTCAGCTCATGGCTAAGGAGCTTGCTGCAAATGCCGTCGCCGAGCGTTTGGGAAGGATTTGCGTGGCGCAGTTAAACCTGGACACGGCGAAGACCCAGAAACTTGTAGAAATGAAGGACAAAGATACTTGGCAAAAGGGCATTTTTATTGACAAGCACACTTGGGCGATCATGCCGGGTGACGAGAAGCCCGACAGCGGGGTTGCCGAGGCCTGTGCCAGGCAGCTGTCGACGAAGATCTAATCTTTCGCGGCGACGCAGTTCCAGTCAGAACTCAGTACGGTGACCCGATGGCAGGGGCCAGAGAGGAGGTGTGCGATGGGCGACAAAGGGAAGAAAGATAAAGAAAAGACTCGGAAACAGAAGATCGTGAAGCAAGAGCAATCCGCCAAAAAGGCGCGGGAGAAATTTGCGATAAAATTCCCCTTACCGAAAGTGTAGGGGAAGTCTATCACAACCATCCTCGATTCCGCGTATGACCCGCGCGCTGTGACTTGCCTTTCACGCGGGTTGGGAACTACCAGGCATGAGGCTTGAGGCGCGAGGCGTGAGGAAGAAAGCAAGGCAAGAGCATAAAAGTAAAAAAATTACCCGCCACTTTCATGTTTTGAGAATTCTCAAAACGTCAAAATGACTCACTTTCACGTTTTCGGAATTGCGAAAATACGAACACATCCCGCCGAAGAAGTTCGATTCCTTTGCGACCATTAAACCAGGCTCGCATAGATACGAAGCAACAGCTTTAGGGTCTGGCATGTCTTGTTCCTCTTACGTCGGCAACACGGGATCGATTCGCGTTGGAACCAGCTAATCCGTTACACTTCCACGCTTCGATAATTGTCGAAACGTCGAAATGACTCCGCTGATGCCACTGCCCCCGCGTCAAAGCATACTTGTGCATTTAGGAGTCATAAAGCACATCGTTTGAAAGAATCTAAAATTTGGCATACTGGAGATCGAGGGAGGTCGATCGTTATGCCGGAGCAAATATCGAAGTATCCAGACGTAACGCTGCAGGTGTTGAGAGAGAACGGTGCCGTTTGCGGCCAAGGCGCGCCGCAGAAAATCTTGAAGCAATGTCCTCGGGACCGTTTCTGTTCGCTTCGAACCGGGGAAATCTGTGTGTACGGTATAAATGACATTCCGAAAATGACGCAGATTACCTCTCAGGAGCTGGCTAAAATTGTCTGTCCGCTATCTCAAAAGCCTGCCGTGTTTTCCGCGGTTATTTCAGGACTTGAGTCAGCTCTGATTTTGAGCGTGTTCCTTTCAGGTCTCGCCGTGAGCAAGTACTGGCCCAGTCGAAGGATGAAGGATACGGGATAAAGGATAAAACCAGGCGTGAGGCAAAGCGGAAAGCAAGGAAAACAAAAGTGTTCGTGGAAAGACGTTGATGATCTTACTTTCAGGTTTCCGCAATTTCGAAAATGATAAAATATCGAACTTAGCCATCGGAGTGCTCGATTTAGTCGGTATAGTTGCCGGGTGGAGCCTGGTGCAGTACCGACAAAATCTCAGTTGGCAAGAGTTCGGGATGGCTGTATAGTAGCAGTACAACTTATCCCCGGAGTGGTTATGGGAAAGGCGAAGAAAGAGGCCATAGATCTGATCCAACAGCTGCCGGATGACTCCAGTCTTGAGGACATTCAGTACCATCTGTACGTCCGGGAGAA
This sequence comes from Binatia bacterium, assembly GCA_036004365.1. Classification (GTDB taxonomy): domain Bacteria; phylum Desulfobacterota; class Binatia; order UBA9968; family UBA9968; genus DP-36. The sequence continues at coordinate 1,844 of DASYRN010000011.1, read as the reverse complement.
GGTAGAGCGTGGCCTGCGCGATCTCAAAACCAGACGAATCCTTAGCCAGAAAGAAGTCGAACGACGGATGAACAGGTGGCTAAAAAGGTAGTCTGGACCCAGACTGCTTGGACTGATCTCGAGACCATCGCCGACTTTATCTCCCGCGATTCGCCCTATTACGCAGCTGCCTTTGTCCGCGAAATGCGCGATTCTGCCCGCAGCCTGGGCCTCATGGCGATGCGAGGCCGAGTTGTGCCGGAGATTGGAGATAAGCAAATTCGCGAACTGATCATCCAGCCGGCTCATTTACAAAGTCGAGAGATCACGCGTCGCTCTCCTCGGTATTATTCACGGCGCCAGAGATCTCAAAACTCTCTGGGTGAGAAGGGTGCGGTAGTGTACTGTGTCAGGCTTACGTAGGTGAATGAAGTCAAATAGGAATCTCTCTTAAAGCCTCGACATCTTGTGGCTCAGACACCAGAATCTTGAAGAATCCGATAGCTTCCCGAACGTCGATGTTCGGGTGCACAAAATCGTCGAAGACCTCAAAGCCAGCCTCGAACCATTTCGCCCAATCGCAGTGGATTGGGGACTAAAAACAATCAATCTTAAGCGATGCCACTGTGATGACAGCTTGGGATGAACCCAGTGAGCGTAACTGCTATCTCGAGTTCCATGTGACACGGCTGCTTCGTAGTTTTAAGCACTGGACGGGGAAAACACTGTTCGATACGTCTCTTCCGGCGATGGAGCAGGCGCGGCAGTTATTTAACGCGCTGTTTGTGGTTCTTTCTCACGATACCGGGTCCGTCTTGAACTACGCCAACCGGGCGGGTCTCAATCTCTTCGAGTTGACCTGGGAAGAATTGATTACGCTGCCGTCCCGGCAAACGGCCGAGCCGAGCGAGCAGGCGGAACGGGAACGGCTGCTGGCGATCGTCGCCAGGCAGGGATATATCGATAATTATCGAGGCGTCCGTGTCGCCAAGAGCGGGCGCCGGTTTCTTATCGAGCAGGCCACGGTATGGAACTTACTGGACGACAAAGGCGCGTACTATGGGCAGGCAGCAATGTTCAGCAAGTGGACCTGGCTATAGTCTGATGACGTCCAACTTTCCGGTTGATTAAGAAGCGTTCTACCAGCGGTGAAACCTTTCTAATGCCTCCGTGATTTAAATCATCATTCAATACTCATACAAAGGAGCAACATTATGGAGTTAAGGGCTTGGTTTACCAGCTTTGCCAAGTGGTCGGCCCATGCAACCGGACGGGCGTCTGCATTCATCGTTGCCGTAGCCATCATTGTCATTTGGGCGATTACGGGTCCGATCTTCGGCTTTAGCGATACGTGGCAATTGGTGATCAACACCGGCACGACCGTAATAACTTTTCTCATGGTATTTCTCATACAAAATACCCAAAACCGAGATACTGGGGCGATGCAAGTGAAGCTGGACGAATTAATTCGCGCGGTGCAGGGTGCACACAACGCCCTATTGGATCTTGAGGAACTTGATGATGAAGATATAGAACGCATTAAGACCAATTATAGGAAACTCGCTGCCCTTGCCAGAGAGGATTTGAAAAGCGGGCATTTGGATACTGAAACCCCCGAGGTGTAGGAGTTGAGGATCGGTGTCATCGGATTGTTGATCTCCGTCAGAGCTTACAAAAGACAGGTGACCGCCTACTCTCGTCCAAAATAAGTTTCTGCAAATTCTGATCAAGACGATTCCGCCAACTCACAAAGTGTCTGCGCAGCCAAACTATTCCTTCTCCCCTTGCGGGAGAAGGCAAGGATGAGGGGTAATCTATCTTATCACCCTCACCTTCATCCTCTCCCATCAAGGGAGAGGAAAATA
>DASYRN010000010.1:0-12176 GCA_036004365.1 Binatia bacterium | reverse complement strand
TCCATCGTTCTCTATGAGGCCCTAAGACAGTTAGGGAAGGTCTAGGGCTTGACGGCAAAGCAGTTTATGATTATCTAGAAAAACCACCAATTTGAGGAACAGGGAGTTAAGCATGAAGAAACGTCGAGGCATCTCAACTTGCCTTTTTGCCTGCCTGTTTGTTCTTTTTCTTTTCTGCTCTTTCGAACTTACCGGCACGATTGGCTCTGCTGCCGAACAACAACCGTCCCCTCCCCCGAAGGAACCGTTCAACCTTATTCTTCCTTTTACCGACATCACGGTAGGACAAGGCCAAGAGGTAACCATGGATGCGGACGTTGTGAACCGAACAAAAGATCCGGTCCAGGTTGAGTTGGCCATTGAGGGCGTCCCCCAAGGATGGGAGGTAGGGTTTAACTCCCGTTACCCCAGCTATCCGGTCCGGTCGGTCATGGTCCAAGGAGAAAAAAACACCACCTTGGAGTTCAAGGGCAAAGTCCCGCAAGGCGCCAAGCCAGGAAATTACGAGATCAAGGTTACCGTCAAAGATCTTCATGGTCCAACCACTCAGGTCGCCAGGGTCGCGTTTCGCGTCACCTCGAAGAAAGTCGAGACTGGCGGCCTCAAGCTCACCAGCCAATATCCGGTTTTGACTACGCCCACAGGCCAGACTCTTAAATTTAACGTCGACCTCAAAAACGAAACGAACAAGCCCCTCACCGCTGCGCTTGTGACTCAGGCTCCGACTGGATGGGCGGTGCGTTTTAAGCCGCAGTTCGGCGACACCCAGATATCTTCCATAGCAGTCAAGGAGAACGCCACCGAAACCTTGAGCGTGGAGGTCGACTCTCCGGCGCGAGCGGAGGCGGGCGAATACCCGTTGACGATACGGGCGCGCGCCGGCGCCTTCGAAGGGACTGCGAACCTGAAAGTAAGCCTCAAGGGCACTCCCGATCTCAGAATCGGAACCCGCGCGGACACGCTCAATACCTCTCTTACGGCCGGAAGAAGGACGCCCGTTGACATTCTCGTGGGAAATGCAGGAACGGCCCCCGTCCGAAACCTCACATTCGTCGCTTCGAAGAAGCCGGAGAAATGGACTGTTGAATTTAAGCCGGATAAGATCGACGCGATTAATCCAGGAGAAGTACGGGAGATCAAGATGGAGATCCTCGCCCCTCCGCGCACGATAGCGGGTGATTACCTCCTCTCCTTCACTCCCAATAGTCCCGATGCACCGGGAAAACCGGTCGAATTCAGAGTAACGGTTTCAACCCCCACTTTGTGGGGTTGGCTTGGAGTGGGAATCATCGCGGCTGTGGTCCTCGGTTTAGGAGTGGTCTTCGTCAAATTGGGCCGGCGATGAGCGCTGTCATCGAAAGTCATAACCTCTCCAAGCGCTACCGCGACTTGGTCGCCGTCAGTGATCTCAACCTCAGAGTAGAACACGGAACGATCTTCGGTTTTCTCGGTCCTAACGGCGCCGGAAAAACTACAACAATCTTAATGCTCCTGGGACTGACCGAACCGAGCTCGGGACAAGCCTCAGTATGCGGGTTTAATCCCACAAAGAACCCTCTGGAAGTAAAGAAGAGGGTTGGCTACCTGCCAGAAAATCCCGGCTTCTATGAGGATCTAAGCGCAAGGGAAAACCTTCTCTACATCGCTCGCTTGAACCGCATTGCCGAAGAAGAGGCACAACGCCGAATCAGTGGCCTGCTACAACAGGTCGGCCTCACGGATTCCGGCCACAGGCCGGTGAGAGAATTTTCCCGCGGGATGAAACAACGGCTAGGCATCGCGGAGGTCTTGGTCAAAGATCCCGAGGTACTCATTCTCGACGAGCCCACCTTGGGTCTTGATCCAGATGGAGCGGTTCGGATCTTAGAACTGATCACAAGGCTCAGCCATGAGCGGGGTTTGACCGTTCTTCTCTCGTCTCACCTCCTCCACCAGGTGCAGCAGATATGTCGTGAAATCGGCATCATCGTCAAAGGGAAATTGCTCGTTCAGGGTGAAGTGGACACGCTCGGAACAGCTCTTTTCAAGGAGCGCCAATGGAATTTCCTTCTGCAAGTGGACGGAAGAACCAATGGGCTTGAAAGTGAATTGCGCTCCCTCAGCGGCGTCGCCGAGATCGAGCCGCGGCGTGGCGGATGGTTTTTGCGTTGCACCGCAGACGTGCGGCCCCAGGTAGTATCGCTGGTAACAAGAAAGGGGCTGTCTCTGCTTCAACTGCGCTCAGAAGACCCCACGTTAGAGGAAATCTATCTCAGATATTTCCGCGAGGCCTGAGTATGGATGTGGTATTTTGGAAAGAGCTCGCAGACCACTTCAGCAGCCGTCGGTTCATGATTCTGCTGGTGATCATCGTACTGACCGGGTTGTGGGCTACGTATTCGGCTGGGCAAACGATCCGGCAGGACGCGGGAAATATGCCGACAGAATTCGTATTCCTTCTGCTGCTCACGTCGCAGTCGGGAGGCCTTTTTCCCCTCGCGACTTTTCTAGGATTTCTTGGGCCCCTCGTCGGGATTACACTCGGCTTTGATGCCATCAGTGGAGAATACGCAGGGGGAACGCTGAGCCGCGTGCTCTCTCAGCCGATCTACCGGGATAGTCTCATAAATGGAAAATTTCTTGCAGGTCTTACGACGGTAGCGATCTTTTGGGCTTCGATTCTCGTCCTCGTCATTGGCCTGGGAATCAGCGTTCTTGGTTTCCCTCCGAATGCTGAAGAACTCTGGCGCATGCTGATCTTTACTCTGATGGGCATCGTCTACGTAGGATTCTGGTTGGCCTTGGCGATGCTTTTCTCGATCCTTTTTCAGAGGACGGTCACTGCCGCTCTTGGTTCTCTTGCAGTTTGGCTTTTTCTGGCTATTTTCGTCTGGATGGTTGCCAAAGTCGTCTCCGGCGTTGTTGTTCCGAATCCATCAACACCGGAACAGCTAGTGCAGCAAGCAAATATCGAAACCATCGTCAGCCGATTCTCTCCCAACGCGTTATATTCTGAGACCGTCCACATTCTGCTGAATCCTATCGCACGAGCTTTCGGGCCCGTCCTCGAAGAGCAATTGACCGGGATATTGCCTACGCCTTTAGCCTTGCAGCAAAGTCTTCTTCTTATTGCGCCGCACATCGCGACCCTGTTCGCCCTGGTCGCTGTATGTTTTGGAATTTCCTATATCAAGTTCATGCGCGCTGAAATCCGCGCATGAGCGAAAAATAGACTCGTACATCCAAGCTACTCGCCAATTGCAGTCCCGCAGTTCTCCCCCCAGTTGGAAGAGCCGCGCAGATAGTTAATGTATTGACTGTTGATAAAGAAACAATCTATATAGAGTTGTAGTACTCTTCTTGAGGAAAAGATGGCTTATCGAGATCTTCGGGCCTACTTAGCCGCCCTTGAGGAAAACGGAAAACTAAAGAAGATCAAAAAAGGGGTGGACAAGGATTGGGAAATCGCTGCCGTCTGTCGCCAGCTTTTTTATAAGCTGTCCGACGAAAAGAGACCCGCAGTGATGTTTGAAAACGTGAAAGGATTTAATCTCCCGGTAGTGGCTGGAGCGTTGGGCGCTTCGCGCGAGATCTATGCAATTGGCCTCGAGACCGACTCGGTCCAGGGAATCAATCGCAAATGGGATCGCGCTTTGGAAAAACCCATCCCTCCACGGGTCATCAAAGACGGTCCGTGCAAAGAGAATATTTGGACGGGAGAGAAAGTTGATATTCTCAAACTTCCTGTACCGGTTTGGACTGTCGGAGAAGATCCCGGGCCCTTTTTCACGTCACCTTATGTCATCACTAAGGACCCTGAAACCGGTGTGCGCAACATCGGCACCTACCGAATGCAGGTCAAGGACCGCAACAAGACCGGGTTCCTCATCGGCAAGGTCCAGGACGCAGCCTGGCACCTGAAAAAAAATGACGATCAAAACAAACCCACCCCAGTAGCAGTCGTCATCGGCGCTGAACCCTCGATAGGCTATGTTTCCGTTTCCAAGATATCCGAGACGCTAGACGAGTTTGCCGTCGCAGGAGGATTACGCGGAGAGCCAGTCGACCTTGTTCCGTGCGAAACGGTTCCTCTGGAAGTGCCGGCTACCGCCGAGATCGTTCTTGAAGGCGAGATTCCGGCTCATGCGCGCGAGTTGGAAGGCCCCTTCGGCGAATACACTGGGTATATGGGTCCAGCAGGCCAGCAGCCCTTTTTCATAATCAAGTGCATGACCTTCCGAAACAACCCCATCTATCAAGCCTTCATCAGTCAAAGACCCCCTTCGGAATCGAGCTGCATTCGAGGCGTAGGACGGGAATGGCCACTCTTCAAACACCTCAAGTATGTGCTCAATCTACCAGTCAAGGACGTCAGGCTGAAAGAGGCAGGCGGAAGCGGAGCCTATGTTGTCGTGTCGCTGAAGAAACAGTTTGAAGGTCAGGTGAAGCAAACAATGTACGGTATCTGGTCGCTGAGAAGTGGGTTTGGTAAAATTACCGTGGTCGTTGATGATGACATCGACATCTGGGATGACTTTGCGGTCGATTGGGCCCTGAGTTGGCGAGTGAGACCAGACAAGGATATTTGCATTGAGAAAGATGTCCAGGCTGTGGGCCTGGATCCTTCTCAAGCTTCTCCATCGGTTCCCCAACACCACCCCACCCGCCTCGTGGGCTCACGCGTTGCGATTGACGCTACGCGAAAGCACGAGTATCCGGCTATTTCTCTGCCACCTAAAGACCACCTCGATCTGGTGGCGTCTCGCTGGAAAGAATACGGAATCGAAGAGTAGACCTCACGCTTTCCGCAAAAATACCATCTGTCTTTCCCTCGGTTATCCCGCGCCCGCGACAGTGTCTTTGATGTCCTTAAACTCCTTGTTCAAATAGGTCTTCAGCTTTTTCTTAACTCGCTCCTCAATTTGTCTTACCCGCTCACGACTGATACCGTATCGCTCACCTATCTCCCTCAAGGTTAACGGCTCCTCGCTTAAAAGCCGCTCGCGGAAAATAATCAATTCCTTGTCTTTCAACGTCTCGGCAAACCGCTCCATCTTTTCACCCAAGGCCCTCCGATACTCTTCATCTGCGAAGCGCTCCTCGGGGGTCTGTTTCTCGTCGGGCAAAAAATTGAGCAATGTGCCCCCCTCGTCCTCACCCAACGGGACATCCGTCGACAGATCCCGGTGCGACAACCGCTGCTCCATTTCTACGACTTCCTCCTCCTTGACATTCAGCCGCTGCGCTAGAAGCTTGGGTCCGGGGCTGATACCTTCGGCCTCCAGTCTCTCCTTTTCCTTTTGCAGATTGAAAAAGAGTTTGCGCTGCGCCTGAGTCGTCCCGATTTTGACCATACGCCAGTCATTCATGATGTGGCGGATGATATAAGCGCGAATCCACCAAACCGCATAAGAAGGGAAGCGAACGCCACGGTAAGGATCGAAATTTTTCACGGCCTCCATGAGTCCAATATTTCCCTCTTGAATGAGATCCAGAAGGTTCCGAAAAGCCTTCTGGTATTCTCTCGCGATCATCACCACTAAACGCAGATTAGCGGTAACCAGTTTATAGGCTGCCTCGATGTTGCCGAATTTCTTATATTCGACGGCGAGGCGGTGCTCATCCTCGCGCGTCAATAAAGGATAGCGACGGATTTCCGCTAAATAGCGTTGAAGGGGATCAAACGGAACCAGTGCCTTCTCTGAAGAGTCTTCTTCCTCTTGAAGAAGCTCCATTTCGGCAGGAAGATCCATCCCCGCAATGGGAGTCTCGTCTACAGGTTCTTGTTTTTCTTTAGCCATGGGTGATCTTCACCCGTCGGGCGTTTACAAAACATTTATCCGCTTTCGGATACCTTTTCAAGAAAAGAAGGGAAAACCGTTAAGAAAAAGGGGTTGGCTATGAGGAATTAACCGATCCTTTGGAGGCTTTTCTTACTTCACCTGCGGCAATCTCTCTCAGAGATACAACGACTTCACGGTTATCATGATCAACAAGCGGTTTTGCGCCTTTAAAAAGCTGCCTTGCCCTCTTCGAGGCCAGCATGACCAGTTCAAAACGGTTGGGAATTTTTCCCAGACAATCCTCTACGGTAATGCGCGCCACGAACATCCTCCTACAAATCACCCTATAGAAACAGATTTCTCGCCCACAGTCAACCTTGTCAGCACGGAGAGAACCTTGACAACGATCACTGCTAACTCTATCTTCGTGGAAAAAAACTGAGGTGACGGAGGTGTTCAAAGTCTTGGAATCTTTGCTGAGGCTCTATACACGAAAGGAGAAACCCACACAAACAAATACGCTAGAGATCCTTAAGACAAGCTACCAGGATCTATCCCGGCTCGCTCAGCAAATCTATAATCATGCGGAGAAGGCTCCCTATCCTTACGTAGCGAAGCAGCTTAGATTGATCGCTGAGCAGAAGCACCTAAGCGCGGGCCTGCTGAAGAACGAAATATTGAAATCGGGCAGCCAACCTGAAGAGTCGAAGAGTGAGGTAAAATCAGGGAACAATAACTGGGAGCGAATAACAAGAGACTTGGAGGATCAACGCGAGCTGGAAAGCCAACTGCTCAGATACGCAGCGATCTTGGTGGAGGAGGCTCCGGAGATGAGTGAGCTTTTGAAAAGAATTGTGGCTGAGCAAGCCCCGCACCGAACGAGCCTCCTAGACATCGTTGCCCGAGCAGATCCTCAGGCCAATCTCAGCGGACTATGAACGAATTGCAGATATAGGATGCTTGAAATGTAAGAAAATCAGGTGGGCTTTGATACAGAGTTCTAATGCTCAAGCTGCCTGGCAGTTTTGCTCCGCGCGAATGCCATATCTAGGGCTATACCGGTTACAATAGCGTGCCAAGCCTCATCGCCTGATAGACCGCCAGATTTAAGCGATTGCCAGAGAAAAATAATCTCTTCCTCGGTCACATCATCAAAGGCATCCTGTTCAGGCGCCTTCTCTAATATCCCGTTTAGCCTCGTTCGCATCATCCCAGAGCGTCCTTTTCCGGATATGAAAGCAACTGTTATGCCAGACTGCTAAGTATTTGGAATAACGTGATTCCAACAAATAAAGGCACGGATTTAATGTCATGCCTGGCCTAACAGTGTCAAAAACGAGGCACCGAGGGGTCGCCACTTAGTCTCGATTTTCAGATCGACAAAAAGGCGGGAGATCAGTCGATTACAGCCACGCCGGAGATCTCCACGCGGCAGTCTGGATTATAAAGGCTCTTCACTTCCACCAGCGTAATCGCAGGGAAGTGCCTTCCAAAGACCTCCCTATAGGCCGCCCCGATAGGCTCCTTGCTTGTCAGATAGCCCTTGAGATCGGTCACATAGACGGTGAGCACAGCAAACTGGTCCACCCGCCCCCCTACTGCTTCGATGGCCAACTTCAAATTATTGACGACTTGACGAAACTGGGCGACAAAGTCCTCTCTGCCGACCACATTTCCCGCAGCATCAAAAGGGGCCTGACCTGCGACATACACAATTGTCCCCGATGTTATCTTCGCCACGTGGGAGTATCCTACGGGACGCTCTAGTCCGACAGGGTTTAGCAGCTCAAAAGGCATGGCTCTCTCCTATGATCTTGTTTCTATTTGACCCCAAGCAGAGATAAAATCCTTAATTTCGGCAACGGGGTCTCGAGTGGCAGCCACGTACGGAAGAATCACACGGCTAGCCCCCGCTTCAATGTACGGCTGGATTTTTTCTCTAATCTGCTGAACCGAAGTCGCAGCGATAAGAGGAAGACCGCTAAAGAGACGATCGGTAATCAAGGCTCTGGCCGCGTGAAATCCTCCCCTCCTCCAGGCTTCCCGCATCGCTTCCGCTTCCGGTCCAAAACCCATGCGAGTCAAAAGATCGCGATAGTAGTCGGCAAGGGCATAGAAAGTAAGGGCATGACTTAGGGCTTCACAAGCAGCCTGCTGATCCTCCGCGACGGAACACCGCACCTTACAAATAATTTCGACGGCAGCGGGATCTTTCCCCGCCTCTTCGGCGCCACGATGAACCTGCTGCGCAATCCGTCTGACCTCCACTGGATTGGCCATATTGATAAGCACACCCTCAGTCAGCTCGCCCGCCAAGCGGCTCATCTTCGGGCCGAATGCAGCAAGATAGATGGGTACTTTTCTACCCGAGGTTTCGAAGGCCATTTTGAAACCATGAGCGGAAAAAAACTTGCCGTCAAATTTGAGCTTCTTCCCTTCCATCGCCGACTTGACGATCTCTATATATTCTCGCACCCGAGCCAATGGGTGATCCAAATCCGTGCCGTGCCACTTCGCTATCGTGGGATTGGATGAGCCGATTCCGAGAATAAACCGTCCACCAGAGAGTTCGTCGAGGCCCACTGCTTGAAGGGCCAAAGTCGCGGGCGTGCGGCCCAGAATATGATAGACAGCTGATCCTATCTTCATGCCGGTCGTTACCGCTGCAATGGCCGCGAGCATCACTGTAGGATCTTTGTTATTGGCCTCTCCCGCCCACGCGCAGCCGAACCCGTGCGATTCCGCCATACGAGCAAGCTCGGGAATTGCGCTCATCGGCAATTGAGCGCCCGAATTGAACTCGATGTCAATCTCACACTTTGCCATCGTGCCGCCACCGAATAACATCAAATATCTGTCAGATCAAGCAACGTGAAAAGCAGCCGCACGGAACTTCAAATGCATCTCACCATACGGTTGAAACAGTCGGCACTGGTAAGTTTTGCTGACCAGTACCCAACAGTCCTAAAGCTTGCGTTTCATTCACGACAGAGATAAACAACGGAAATAAAAACGGAAAGGAGAAGACTATGGCTGAAGCCGGAAAGATCAAACTCTATGATTTTGCAAGTTCGCCGAACTGCCAGCGAGTAAAGGTTGTCCTGGAGGAGAAAAAGCTTCCCTATGAAACCGTCCCCATAGACTTGAGGAAAGGCGACCAGAAAAAGCCCGATTACTTAAAGCTTAACCCTTATGGAAAGGTCCCGGTCGTTATCGATGAAAGCGCAGTCCTTTATGAATCCTGCATCATCAACGAGTATCTAGAGGACAAGTATCCCCAAACTTCTCTCATGCCCAAAGATCCAGTTAAGAAGGCAAAGGTCCGCATCCTGACCGATTACGGTATGAATCACCTGGACGGCCCTTATCAAAAGCTGCGCATGGAGAAGATGAAGGACGAAAAAGAGAGAAACCAAGAGACCATTGACGCCGCAACCAAAGAGCTTAAGAACCTGCTGCAGCGCTTCGAGCGCGAGATCGGAGACCAACCTTATCTGGGAGGCGATTTTTCTCTCGTGGACGCGGATTTGATCCCACGCTTTCTGCGCCTGGAGGGGTTCGGTGTCTTACCAGATCCATCCTTACCCAAATTGGGCGCGTACCTGAAGCGAATGAAGGAGCGCCCTTCGGTAAAAGTCATCATCTAAGCTTCCGAGAAGTTGCGGGTTTGGAGTTTCAAATTTCGAGTTAGCAAGGTTGGAATGATCTTTCCTCGAAACAAGAGACCTCAGACTCGAAACTTGCTTTCCTCGCTTATTCGACCTTTGCTTCAGCGCTGGAGCCGAAAGGCAGAGCCACAGAAGCAAGGGACTATCCTCCTTTCCGGCTTGAAGGAGAAGGTTCGGGTCGCTTGGGGTCCCTATGCCGTCCCTCACCTCTCCGCCAGCAACGAACATGATTTGTTCATGGCTCAGGGCTACATCCACGCTCAGGAAAGGCTCTGGCAAATGGATTCGAGCCGAATTCTACTCACCGGCCGACTGGCGGAAATCTATGGCGAAAGAGCCGTTCCCTGGAAGGATCTTTCGATTCATTTGAGAGGCAAGACGACTGTAGATGTCGATCACTTTATCCGCCTTATAGGAATCCGCCGGACCGCTCGAGCCTCATTGAGCCGGCTCTCTGAAAAATTTTCCAATCTGCTGCTTGCGTACAGCGAGGGAGTCAACCGCTACATCGAAACCCATCTCAAATCCCTGCCAGTCGAATTCCGGCTGCTTCGTTACGAACCTGAGCCTTGGAAACCCGAGGACAGTCTGGTCATCGGAAAGGGCTTCGCCTTTTTTCTCTCGACCTCCCTTTTCACGCGCCTCACGATGACGTTGATCGCCGACAAGCTAAAGGGTCAGGACGCCAAATTGAAATCTCTCTATCCCTCATCCCTGCAAGGTCATCCCTGCATCACGCGCTACAGCCCAAAACCAATCCTAGAGGCTTCAAAGGAAGTCCTGCGCTTTCTCGACGGGACTTTTCAAGAGAGCTCCTGGAGCGTGGCGGGACAAGGAAGCAACAGCTGGGTGATGGCACCCCACCGCTCCACCACAGGAAGGCCTATTTTGTGCAATGATCCTCATCTGAGGATGACCCTGCCTTCCACTTGGTACTTAATTCATCTCAATGCTTCCGCTAGCAGCAAAGATGAAGGTGGATATGAGGTTTGGGGTGCCTCTATTCCCGGCTCTCCATGCGTTCACCTCGGCCACAACCGCTCGATCGCCTGGGGAGTCACGGCAGCCGTCTGCGACGACGCGGAGCTCTATCGGGAGAAGATTCATCCTAAAGACCCCGATCTTTATCTTGTAACAGATCAATGGACTCAGCTGGAACAGGCCGAAGAGAAAATCCGAATACGGGGTGGGAAAGAGATCACTAAGCACATTCGTTCCACCCGCCATGGGCCGGTCATCAGCGACGTTGTAAGCAAAGACCCAAACGACGAAGTGTTAGCGTTTCGATGGACGGCCCATGACCCGAGCGAAGAACTGCACACACTTTATGGTGTAAATCGGGCGCGCAACTGGCAAGAGTTCCTAGAAAGCCTCTCCTATCAAGTGGCGCCTACCTTGAACTATGTCTATGCGGATAAAGGGGGCAATATCGGATACAGCTTGGCTGGAAAAGTCCCCATCCGGCCCCACTCCGTCTCCTTCCTGCCTCTTCCTGGTTGGAGCGGAGAGTGCGACTGGAAAGGTTACATCCCCTTTGAAGAATTGCCCCGGCTTTATAACCCCCCCGGAGGAATAATCGCAACCGCCAACAATCGTATTACGGACTCCTCCTACCCTTATCATCTTTCCGATCTATTTGATCCTCCCTACCGCATCCGGCGCATCAGAGAGCTCCTAAGCTGCGCGAGAAAACTCTCTTTAGACGATATGGCTCGGATTCAACAAGATGTTATCTCTCTGCACGCTACGGATACGCTTGCAAATCTGAAGAGCGTACTTTTGGATATTGCGGACAATGATTCTTCCCTTCGAGAGATTGCTAAAAAGCTGATTCAGTGGGACGGCGTCTGCTCAGAGACAAGTATCGAAGCCTCCATTTTTCATGTGTTCTTCTACCGTCTCACGGTAAACCTTCTCACGCCCGATCTCGGTTCAGAGCTTCTAGTGGCCTACACTGAAATTTTCAATCAGTTTCTTGCTCCATTGAATGACATCCTCCGGGACCCGGAGTCGCCATGGCTTGCTTCCATTCCACGATCCACATTGGTAGAAACTAGCCTGCGCCAGGCTGTGGAGGAACTCACGATTCAATTCGGAGCCGATGCAAACAAATGGCACTGGGGTAAGCTTCATTCCCTTCTCCTGCGGCACCCTTTTGGGCAGAAGAAGTGGCTTGCGCCTTTATTCTCTATTGGTCCCTTTCCGTCCCCGGGCAGCGGAACAACCATTAACATGGGCTTTTATCGCCACTCAGACCCCTATAAACAGACTGTCGGTCCCTCACTAAGAATGATCATCGATGTCGGAAATTGGGAGCAGTCGGGATTTATCCTCCCCTCTGGACAGTCAGGCCATCCCTCTTCACCCTACTACAAAGACCAAACAGAACTGTGGCGCCGCGGCGAACGAGTCCACCTAGCCTATGACAATCAAGCAACAGATCAAATGCTTGCGCTGGTTTTAGCACCGGCCTCACCGACCTTTCCTTGACAGGTTGTTGAGAAAGCCTGTGTTAGGCCGGTCAAAAAGGCCCAGATGCAAGGCGCGCGAGAAATCGACGAGCGGAGGCGTACTTGCGCAGTACGTTGGAGCGAGGCGATCGAGCGCAACGACAGACTGTGTGAAAACTCCGTTTAGAAGAGGGATTTTTGTTCATGTTTGGGTCGATCGAATGTAAAATCATCCAACGCTGAGGTCAAGGGGGCATTGGATGAGTTACATAGAAGGCGAAGATCGTAAGCAGACG
>DASYRN010000009.1:0-7955 GCA_036004365.1 Binatia bacterium | reverse complement strand
GAGCCTGATGGAGCAAGCCGCTAAACAGATCAAGCGGATCTCGTTTGAGCTCGGAGGCAACGCTCCATTCATCATCTTTGATGACGCGGATTTCGACGCCGCCTTGGATGGAGCGATCGCCATGAAATTCCTGCGGGTCGGTGGTCAATCCTGCATCTGCGCCAACAGAATATTCGTCCAGGAGACGATCGCCGACCGCTTTCCCGGCCTTCGTCGAGCGCACCAAGGCACTGAAGGTCGGCCACGGATTCGAGCCCGGCATGCAAGTCGGACCCCTCATCAACAAAGAAGCCCTGGAAAACATGAAGCGCCTCGTGGACGACGCGGTCCAACGTGGAGCGAAGGTCCTGACGGGCGGGAAGCCTCTCACCGAGCGGGGTATGGACAAGGGCTTTTTCTTTGCTCCGACGGTCCTGATTGATTGCAAAGATGACATGCCGGTCTGCACTGAAGAGATCTTTGGACCTATCGCTCCGATCCTGACCTTCAAGAGCGAGGATGAGGTCATTCGGCGCGCCAACGACACAACCTACGGACTGGCTGCCTACTTCTACAGTAAGGATGCGGCCAGGATCATCCGGGTATCAGAAGGACTTGAGTCCGGTCTCGTTGGGATCAATGACGCGGCAGGATACACGCATGAGATCCCCTTCGGCGGCTTCAAAGAAAGCGGGCTCGGGCGCGAGGGTGGCAAACAAGGAATCGAAGAATACATGGAGGTAAAGTCAATTGTTCTCAACCTTGGACGCTAAACGGGGATCAGTCTCAGAGGAGTGATCGATGCCCGGTCGTCCGTTCCTCCAGATTCCTGGCCCTTCTCTAGTCCCCGAGCGGGTTGTCCGCGCCATGTCCCAACCCCTCATCGATCATCGGGGCCCGGAATTCGCCCGCATGCTCAAGGAGATCCTTGAGGGCCTCAAAGGCGTCTTCCAGACCTCCCAGGCTAAGATCGTCGTATACCCAGGGTCTGGCACCGGCGCTTGGGAATCGTGTGTGGTCAACACTCTCTCTCCCGGCGACCGGGTGGTCGGTTGCGTCAATGGCCACTTCAGCGCTCGTTTCTGCGAAACAGCCAGCGCCCATGGAATTCAAGTGCAAACTCTCGACGTTCCCTATGGGCTCGGCGTTCCGCCGGATCTCGTCGAGGAGCGTCTGCGCGCCGATAAGGGCCACCAAATCAAGGCGCTGCTTGCCCTTCACAATGAAACCTCAACCGGAGTTGCCAGTAACATTGCAGCCGTCCGTCAGGCCATGGACCGCGTCGGTCATCCGGCGCTACTTCTCGTGGACGTCGTCAGCTCACTGGCATCCATCGATTTTCGCTTCGATGAGTGGAGAGTGGATGTAGCGCTCACCGGTCCACAGAAAGGGCTCATGCTGCCCCCGGGGCTCGCGATTCTCGCCGTCAGCCCCAAGGCATTGAGGGCAAACCAAGCCGCGAAATGCCACCGCTATTTTTGGGACTGGGCGCCGGTCCTGGAGCGAAACTCCCGGGGAGAATTTCCCTACACCCCTGCCACCACCCTCCTCTTTGGGTTGAAGGAAAGCCTCGCCATGCTGGAGGAAGAGGGACTGCCTAATGTCTTTCACCGCCATGCGCGTCTGGCTGAAGCCTGTCGACGAGCCGTCCAAGCCATGGGACTAAAACTGCTTGCAAAAAACCCGCAGGAGCGCTCGAATACAGTAACCGCGGTCTGCATGCCCGATGGCTTCGACTCAGAGGCCTACATCGCGCATGCCGAGAGCAGCTTGCAGATTCCCTTTGGGCCTGGGTTGGGAGAAGTTAAAGGCAAGATCTTTCGGATAGGCCACTTGGGGAGCCTCAATGAGCTTGAGCTTCTGGGCGCGCTCGCAGGAGTGGAGATGACGCTGGCAACCTTCGGAGTCGCGGTGCCGTTGGGCGCCGGCTTGGCTGCGGCTGAGACTTATCTCTTGCAGACAGCGGCGGGCGGGCTAGGGAGTGGCAGATGAGAATCGATCCAAACAAGTGCGTAGCCTGTGGCAACTGCTTGCCAGTCTGCCCCATGGGAGCGATCCATATCGACCCCGCGATCGGGCGCGCTGTAGTTAACGCGGACGAGTGTGTGGAGTGCTTCGCGTGCTTCCGGGGCATGTCAAAGGAGCATCTCAACCCGACCATGGTCCGGACCATCCGCAAGGTAGCCAAGCTCTTCCGGTTCCGCTTCGATCCTGAGCCGGACATCTGCCCTACCGATGCCATCGTTCCGGACGAACTCGAGTGGCCGCGCATCGTCCGACGCGCTTTTTCCGACCCCCAAGTACCGCACGAGTCTACGGGCATCCACGGCCGGGGAACTGCCGAAGTGAAAACAAACGACGTCACCAACAGGGTCAAAGAAGGAGAAGCCGGATTCGTTATCGAATTCGGCCGGCCCGGAGTGGGCGCGCGCTTTCACGACATCCAGCGTGTCACGAGCGCGCTCGCTCAGGTCGGCATCGAGTTCGAGAAGAATAATCCCGTGACCTCCCTCATGACCGATCCGTCTCAAGGATTGATTCGTGAGGACATTCTCAATGAAAAGATCTTATCTGCAATCGTAGAGATTAAGACATCGTTGGAGAAAGTGCCCTTGGTTCTCAGGGAAATCAGGAAGCTCTCCGGCGAGGTAGACACCGTGATTAGCATTGGCGTTTCGACTCGTTGCGATGCAGAGGGAAACGATCCGTTGCGTGCCATCCTAGAGCGGGAGGGATATCCCAACTATCGAGGAAAAACCAACCTGGGCCTCGGACATGTCCCCTCAATGCAAAATGCAAAATGAAAATTAAAAAATGCAAAATAAAGGCAGCCATGGGGGTGCGTGGTGATCTCTGTCTCAAATCTTTGTTGTCATTTTGACTTTTACAGTTTGCAATTTGCACTTTACCTTTTGCAATGATTTGAGATGACTAATACCCTGCACCGCTACAGCGAGCACTACGCCTTCGACCCTACAACAAATCCTAAGCCGGTTCAGGACGACTACATCGTCTTCGCCATGGCAAGCCGGGGGATCAACGATGACAACCTGGTAGAAAAGTATCGCGACTTCCTTCGACTCGCACTTAAGTACAATCCAGTAAACATCGGCGACGCCACCAAAGGCGGGATGATCCGGCCGCGCCAGGACATGAACCCCACGGCGCACTGGAGACGCGATCAGGGTTGCGATCCCGAGCGGGTCATCGAGGGGATCGAGGGCCACACTACGGTAGCCGCCGTCTTCGACAACTACGAGGCGATGCAGGCCTTTGTCCAGGAGGTGCAAGCCGGCAATCTGGGAATTTCGATCAACATCAGCGCCCCCATCGATGAAGCGAAGCGCTGTTGTCGAGAGGCGGGAATTATCCGCCATAGCGTGGAGTATTCAGTCGGCTTTCGCGGCCGTCTGGATAAACTCCCCGACGCCACCACTCTGGAGCTGAGCACGATGTGCGGGCATGGGATGGTCTCTGCTAACTTTGCCAAGAAGATGCTCGAGTGGGTTAAAGAAAACCGCCGAACTCCAACGGAAGCGGCCCGCTATATGGCGCGCTTCTGCATCTGCGGCGTATTCAATATCGCTAGAGCCGAGCGCATCCTCGGCGAAGCACGACTCATAAACCGCTAAGACGGTCTTCTGTCGCCCCATCTCGCCTCACAGCGCATCTGGACCGACCGTGGCTTCCTGTCCGGCCGCCCGCCAGCGCCTCCAGAACCAGCGAAGCGCTGGCGTCAGGTACGCCAGCAAAGCAGCGCCCATGAACAAGGCGGAGATCGGTCGTACCACGAAGATGACTGGACTGCCTCCGGAAAGCATTAGGGCCTGCCGCAGTGAATTTTCCGACAGTTTTCCCAGGACCAGGGCCAGGATCAAGGGGACAATGGGATACTTGAGCTTGATCATGACGTAAGCCAGCAGGGCGAAACCCAGCATCATCCAGACATCGAAAAGATTGTTATTGACGCTGAAGGCCCCGACAGTTGCGAAAACAACGATGAGGCCCATCATGATCGAGTAGGGGATGCGCAGCATTACCACAAAGATCGGGATCAGGAAGATGTTCATGAGCAGCAACAGGAAATTGCCGACATACATACTGGCGATGAGTCCCCACACCAGGTTTGCATGCTGGGTGAAAAGCAGGGGGCCAGGACGAATGCCCCACATCATGAAGCCTGCCAACATGACGGCCGTGGTGGCGGATCCGGGAATCCCCAGCGCTAGCAAGGGGGCAAAGCCGCCAATGGAGGCCGCGTTGTTCGCGGATTCCGGTGCAGCCACTCCCTCGATCGCTCCTCGCCCGAATCGCTCGGGATGTTTGGCGTACCGCTTCTCCGTCAGATAGGCGATGAACGATGCCGTCGTGATGCCTCCCGCAGGGATCATTCCGATCAAGAATCCGATTACGCTGCCCCGCACGATCGCCCAGCGCGAGGCAACCCAGTCGTCCCAGGTCAGGAACATGTCGCGCAGGCGTAGCTTGCCTTTGATCGCCTCCCGCTCGTCTTGGAGTTGCTCGATGCTATTGAACACCTCGGCGAGGCCGAACATCCCGCAGATGAGAACGATGAAATCGAAGCCCCCGAGCAATTGCGGGACCCCAAAGGCAAACCGCGGCATTCCGCTCACCACGTCGAGGCCAACGGTCGTTAGGAGCAAGCCAAGCATCGTGGAGATGATGACCTTGAACGGGTTCTCCCCGCCGAACACCGTTAGGAGGCCGAAAGCCATCAACGTGAGGGCGAAAAATTCGGCGGGCCCGAAGCGGAGGGCAAATTTCGCTAGGGCCGGAGCAAAGGCCATCAGAAGGACGATGGAACCGGTTCCCGCAATCCACGATCCGATGGCGGCCACCGACAGGGCGGCGCCGGCTCGACCCTGCAAGGCCATCTGGTAGCCGTCGAGGCACGTCATCACCGTCGAGGATTCTCCGGGCACGTTGATCAGGACCGAGGTGATAGTACCTCCGTAAGCAACCCCGTAGTAGATCCCCGCAAACATAATGATGGCCGAGGTGGGATCAATCGTGAAGGTAAGAGGAAGCAGGAGCGCAATGGCGGTCGGCGCACCAATCCCGGGCAGGACGCCGATCAGCTGCCCGAAGAACACGCCGAAGCCGCAATACAGAATGTTCTGGAAGGTGAGGGCGACGGCAAATCCGTTATAGAGATTGTGAAAGAGCTCCATGCGTGTCGCCCTGTACCTGCGCCCCGTCAGGTTCCGGGGAGTGTACGCAGTACCGATTTACTGTCCCAGGGGATGGCGGGGTTTCACTCTTCGATGCCATGGCAGCGCGCATGTAATCTTCTACCACCCTACCAGACCGGTCGGGAGCGGGATGCTCAGCCAGTGACCGAACAGAAAATGGATGCTCACCGCTGTCCCGATCGCTACAACCCCGCACGTGGCCCACCGATGCCCTCCCACCAACCGCATCGCGGCGCAGATGAAGAGGCCAAAACCGACAGAGAAACCCAGAAGCGGGAAAAGGAGAAAGGTGGTCGCAATGATCACCAGGACCTTGACCGCCATGCGGGTTCTCGGCTGAAAGAAGGTTTCCTCCATGTTGGCCGCGCGGAGCTCCTGCGCCGTTACGACGGTAGCGCAGGCGGCGAGCACGTAGCCAATCCACGTAGGCAAAAACCCGGGGCCCGGACCATAGTCCGAATGGTACGGGAGTTGGCGCGAAAAGACGATCACCGCAATACCCAGCGCCAGCACGGCCAGTCCGCCGAAGACTCTCGCAGGCCACATGCTAATCCCTCGTAGAAAAGACCTCACCCACGTTTCGGTTTGCGGGGCGTGGGAAAGCGTTGATAATTTTCTGTCTGCTTACTTGAGCAGCCCCAGCTCAGTCAGGAGGGTCTTGAACTGCTGTTCACTCTGGGCCACAAAGGTGGAAAACTCTTTGCTGCCCATCCAGGAGGGGCTGAGCAGGTATTTCTCCAAGTACTTTTCCTTCCAGCCGGGGCTTTCGGCCAGGCGCTTCATCACGTTCTCATAATAGGCTGCCACCGCCGGAGAGATTCCAGGGGGGGCGGCCATACCCCGGAACATCCTGAACGTGACGTCCAACCCCTTTTCCTTGAATGTAGGGACATCCGAAAACTTGGAGAGGCGGGTTTCCCGAGCGACGACGATAGGCCGCACGAGCTTGGCCTCCCACTGCGAGAAGAACTCGCCGGGATTGGCCCAACTCAATTCCGTGTGCCCGCCGAGCAGTGATGTGATCACCTCCCCGCCGCTGTTGTACGGAATGTACCGGAGTTTGATCCCCGCAGCCCGCTCAAATATACGGTTGCACATTTGGTCTTCCTGGCCAGTTGCTGTGCCCCCGATGGTTACGGCTCCGGGACGCTGCTTGGCCGCGGCCACAACGTCCTCGATGCTCTTGAAAGGAGAATCCGCTTTTACGACGATCAACTGCTCATCGATCGCCAAGCCAGCAATCAAGGTGAGATCATGGTACGTTGCCGCCCCTTTTCCCGCCGCCAAGGGCGCCGCTACCTGCCCGGAGATAAAAGTGACCAGCATGTGCTCGTTTCCCGGCGACTGGGCGACCGCCGTTGTTCCCACAGTGCTACTGCCGCCGGGCTGGTTAACCACGATAAGCGGCGTGGGGTTGAGATTTGCTCCCTGAATGACGCTCGCCATGGACCTGGCGAATACATCGCTGCCCCCACCCGCCGCGTACGGAACAATGAACTGAATCGGCTTCGTGGGTTTCCATTGTTCTGCTGCCTTCCCCAAACCTCCAGGGACGAGCATCGCCAGAAGGACGATTACAAGCAACTGAACCAGTCGGACTCTGCAGCCACTCTTACTCGCGCTCATGTTTGACCTCCCGTCTACTTGACATGCTCACCATTCGACAACCGTCCGCTCTCCCATTATCTCGTAGCTGATGATAGGAATTTGTTCTTTTGAACTCGGTCCCTGAGAACTCCGAATCCCCTCGACAATCACTTCGTGGTCTGCCTTTAGCTTAGCAGCCACCCCAAGGGTTGAGCTGGCTTACGATCGCCCGCTTTAGGTGCGGAGAGTATCCGAGAAGGTACCCTTGTGTCAACTTGGGGAATTTGCAGACGGAGCTGAACATTTTCTCCGCCACGCCGCCTCGCCCGCTTCAGCTAACGCTGCAACAAGTGACCCGATACCAGTGATTTTTCTTTCTTTTGAGAGCTGTTTCATTTAAAATTGTTGGTACCGGCCATTTATATGGCAAAAAAGACCGCACTCTCCAATCCATCCGGCCAGCCGCACGGAGCGCTCAGAAAACCCTTCCTGCTTTTTCGTTGGCTCTTGATCATTGTCTGCTCCAGTATGCTTTTGGTCACCGAAAAGCTATGGGTTGACCTCTCCTGGGCGCATCTCTTCATCCTAATCCTCATCCTGTCAAACCTAGGCTTTTACTTCATCCGGGAAGAGATCATAGGAAAACCGACCTTTTATGCAACCGTAGCTCTTGCCGACATTGCGCTGATCACTATCGCCCTCGTTCTCAGCGGTCAAAGCGGAACCGACTTCTACCTCATGTATTTCCTCGTCATCATCATTTCGGCCTTTAGCCAAGATCTCAACCGAATCATTTTCAGTACCGTGTTGATTACCTTGATCTACGGCTTAACCCTCCTCCTCACCGCCTACGACGAGAGCACAGCAGACCCCACGATTCTCTTGAGGTTCCCCTTTTTTTTCATCATTGCGCTTTTTTACGGCTACGTTGTCCAAACGACGGTCCAAGAGAGGCTGCGAAGAGAGGCACTCGTGCGCGAAGAGGTCAACCGTTTGAAGGCCCAATTCCTGAGTCAAATCACCCACCAGCTCCTCGGGCCGATGAACGTCATCATGGCGAACATCCACGTCCTGCTCACCGGAGCATCCGGCGATCTGAACTTGGAGCAAATCAAAGTGGCCGACCGCCTTCAGCTCCAAGCAGAGAACCTCGTGAGTCTCATTCATGATCTGGTT
>DASYRN010000008.1:0-7754 GCA_036004365.1 Binatia bacterium | reverse complement strand
CGCTGCAATTTACTTCATAAAGACCACCCGGGTCGCCGGCCCTTCTGATAACGGGAGCACCTAAAAGAACATCGTGCGCGAGAGATCCGGGTTTGGGTCCTATCAAGGGTCAATTTTGGGGGTCAGGCCTGAGTAATTGACTTATTTGTTTTTTCTTTACAGCGGCGGGAGAGCAGGCCAGAACGATCTGAAATGGCCTCTTTTCATCTCTTCGAACTCGGATGAGCCAAGAAAGGTAATAAAAGGGACATCAGGCTATTTTTCTAAATGCACCTGAACAAATCCATGCCCAAAAATTCCGCGCAATTCTCGTAGGGTTGAGCGAGTACAGTGCATTGACAACCCTGATTACGCGGTGTCAAGATACGCTTCTCTAAACCCCGAAGGGTCTTGCAATGAACCTGGGCAGTCAAACTCATCCCACTAATCCCTTCATTGAATTCTCAACGAAAGAGGTTGAGCAATCGATTCCTGATCGTTTTGAGAAGATAGTCCGGATGTATCCGGGCCGTCTTGCCGTCAAGACGGAAGACCAAGCGCTCAGCTACGGTGAGCTTAATAGAGTTGTCAATCGTTTAGCGAGGGCGATTCTAGCCGAGCGAGGAGAGGGCAATGAGCCGGTAGCGATCTTGCTCGAGCACGGGATCGCCGTGCTCGTCGCGGTCATGGCTATCTTAAAGGCAGGCAAAATATATGTACCCCTGGATCCCTCTTACCCCATCGCAAGGCTACGATACATGACGGAGGACTCACAGGCGGCTCTTGTTCTCACGAATGATAAGAATCGTTCCTTGGCTGATGAATTGGCTTCAAACGCCCAGGTTGTCAGCATGGACAAAATCGATGCCGATGCCTCGGACGAAAACCTACGTCTGTCCATATCGCCGGATGCCTTCGCGTATATCCTTTACACTTCTGGGTCAACGGGACAGCCAAAGGGAGTAGTTGAGACCCATCGCAACGTGCTTCATGGAGTCCTTAGAGTCACGAATGGTCTCCACATCTCTGCCACGGACCAACTCAGCTTTACTCACTCGTGCAGCTCCAGTGCTTCAGTGCGGAGAATTTTTCCCGCTTTCCTGAATGGTGCATCGCTGCATCCGTTGGATGTCAAAAAAGAGGGGATGAGCGCTCTGGCCAACCTGCTGATCCGCGAAGAAATTACTGTGTTCAGTTCGGGTCGAGTCCGGGATTTTCTCGCCGCTCTGAATCCCGACCAGAGATTTCCCAAACTCCGGTTGGTTTCCTTCGGCGGCGAACTGGTTCACAAGAAAGAAGTGGATTTGGCCAGAAAGTTTGTTTCTCCGGAATGTCTCGTGGGAATCTGGATGTCAACGACTGAAACCGGGTCGGTCACGCAATATTTCATCGACAAGCAAACCCAGATTGAGACCGATATCGTTCCAATCGGGTTTTCCGTTGAAGGGGTAGAGGTTCTCCTGCTGGACGAATTAGGTCAAGAGATTGACGCAGGCGAAGTCGGTGAAATCGCAGTCAAGAGTCGTTATCTCTCTCCCGGGTATTGGCGCAAACCTGAGCTGACCGAGGCGAAGTTCCTGCGGGATCCACGCGGAGGCGAGGAGCGTATGTACCTCACGGGAGACCTGGGCCGGAAGTTGCCGGATGGATGCCTTATCCATTTGGGACGCAAAGACGCCCAGGTCAAAATCAGAGGCTACAGAATTGAGGTCGCCGAGATTGAAGCGGCTCTACTCAAACTAGATGACATAAAAAAAGCATTCGTTACGGTCCTTGAGAAGCAGCCCGGCATTAAAAGTTTGGTAGCCTATCTGGTTTTGCGTGGCGAACCTGTTCCTACAATTGGCGCGATCCGACGCGCTCTGGCGGAGAAATTGCCGAGCCACATGATTCCCTCAGTTTTCGTAATGTTAGACTCTATGCCACTGACGCCAACCGGGAAGATCGACCGGCGAGCACTTCCTGTCCCTGAGTTTTCTAGGCCGGAGCTCGATACCGCTTTCGTGCCGCCGCGGACACGTATTGAAAGAGAGTTGGCACAGATTTGGGCCGAGGTACTGTCCATTGGTCCGATAGGCATTCATGACAAATTCCTCGAAATGGGAGGAGACTCATTATTAGCGGTTAGAGTTCTAACCCAAGTCATCGAGAGATTCCAGGTAGAGATGTCTATACAATCATTCTTACAGTCGCCCACAGTAGCCGAGATGGCCGTGATTGTGACTCAGCAGAGCATGAAGAGAGCCGGGAAAGAAGAGATACTTCGGATACTGGCAGAACTGGAGTCAATCTCGGATGAAGACGCAGAACGCCGGCTCTCAGGCAAGACCGAATAGTCACCCGCTCTTTTAGGATTAGCTTTAGAATACAGAGAACCGGGGTCTCATGACGCGGGCCTTTTTCCGGGCTGTCTGAGGAGCCGGCTTCAGCCCACCAAGTGCCTGCTGAAAAATTCCGTCGCTTTCGGCCAGGACAGGGCTGCTGCGTGAGGCCGGTAATTGTTTGAACCCGCATTCGCGAATGCGTGCGCCGCGCCGGCGTAGCTGTGAAACTCATGCGCCTTGCCCCATTTCGTTAGTTCCGCGTCGAGCTTGCGCATGTCTTCGGGTGATGGATTTTGATCTTCCGCGCCGAAATGTCCTTGAATGGGACAACTGATCTCGCGCGTACGATCGAATGGCGATGGCCCATCGCCAAACGGAACCATCGTGCTGCCACCGTAAAACATCACACCAGCTTTAAGATCCCGACTGGCAGCAGACATCAGATAGACAAGCCGCCCGCCCATGCAAAAGCCGACGATACCTATCCGACCCCTGTCGACCTGCCGATGATTTTTGAGAAATCCGATAGCCGCATTGATGTCGTTGATAATCGTCGTGTCACGCACACGCGCTTTGCGCGTGGGACCATCGTCTTTACAGTCGGGACCATCGCGGTGGTAAAGATTCGGGGCGACTGCCGCGTATCCCTGAAGCGCCAGCATGTGCGTGGTATCTTTGATAAAACTTTCCAAGCCCGACTGCCCGTGAACCACAACGATACCCGGGACCGGCCCGGCGCTGGCCGGAACGCTCACATAAAGCGGCATATCACTCCCATCGACCTTTGCGCTTTCCCAAGAGCTAGCCATGTTTCACCTCCGTCATGAACGGTTCACAGGCTGTTGAAAAGGCTTCGGCTGGTTCATGCTTCGACTAAGCTCAGCACGAACGGTCAATGATTGCCATCGATAATCCTGAGCCGATTGCCCTGAGCCTTGTCGAAGGGTGCGCTCGATCGCCTCGCTCCAACGTACGGGACAAGTACGCCTCCACTCGTCGATTTTTCGCGCGCCTCGCAACTGAAACCTTTTTGACCAGCCTTAAAGAGGCTTTTCGACACTCTGTTGCGGTGGGAAATTCCGGGGACATAATACCGATTTCGCTGGCTTCAGGCTAGGCTTTCCTTTCTAGGTGGTGGCACAGGGATATTTCTGGGGTCAGGTCTTTGCAATCCAACAAATTGGCCTATAAAAGCACTCCATGGCCCGCCCTCTCAGACTAGAATTTCCTTGGGCTGTTTATCATCTGACCTCCCGAGGCAACGCTCGCCAGAAAGTCTTTCTCACAGACAATGATCGAGACCATTTCCTTAGCACGCTCTCGGACGTCACCTCCCGTTATGGTTGGCTTTGTCACGCCTATTGTTTGATGGACAACCACTATCACCTGCTGGTTGAGACTCCTAAAGCCAATCTGTCGATTGGTATGCGTCAGCTAAACGGTATTTACACTCAGGCATTCAATCGCAGGCACAATCGTGTGGGCCATCTGTTTCAGGGAAGGTACAAGGCGATACTCGTTGAGAAGGATTCTCATCTGTTGGAGCTTTGCCGGTATGTGGTGCTCAATCCGTTACGGATCAAAGGCAAAGGCAAGGCCGAACATTGGAAATGGAGTAGTTATCGGGCAACAGCGGGGATGGCTTCGGTGCCGGAGTTTTTAACGGTCGACTGGATCTTGGAGCAGTTTGGCAGGAGCCGTAGTGACGCTCAGGCTCACTATCGGGCCTTCGTGAGGGACGGTTTAGAGAGCCGGCCGTGGGAGGACCTAACGGGACAGATTTATCTGGGAAGCGGGAATTTTATTGAAGAGCATTCTCGCCCAAACAAGAAACATAAGGAAATCCCCCGCGCGCAGCTGCACGCCGGAAGACCATCCCTACGGCAGATCTTTAGTAAACGTGGTAAGAGAGCCGTCGAGGTGGCCTACAAGGATCACGGATATCGGATGCGAGAAATAGCCGAACATCTAGGCGTTCATTACGCAACGGTGAGCCGACAACTAAAGAGGCTGGAGCAACAAACTGATGTGTGATTGCAAGACCTGACCCCGATTCCACTGACCTGATTGCAAGACCTGACCCCGATTCCACCGTTGTGACCCCGATTCCACCGTTGACCCCGATTCCACCGATTCCACGGACCCCGATTCCACGCGATTCTAAGTTATGTAGCGGGGGAAGAGAGGAATACGGATGGGAGTAACGCAAATGCAAACTGAAACAGCGAAACGATTATTGTATGTCCTTGCCTGGTTTGGTCTTGTATTCATGGTCTCCCTCGGGCCCTTCCCGCTTGATCACGTATCTGCCGCAGAACCCATTCCGACTGCCCGGTACGACAACTTATTTGGTTTCGGGCGCCAATCAGTTGGTCTCTCTATGGGTCACGGCTTATCCCTGCCGTTTGGCGGTGGCAGGGATACGGAGCTCGAGGATGTCCAGTTCTTTTATTTTGCCCCTCGATTCAGCGTGGGCATTAGCGATCCTATCGGCGGCAACAGCTGGTTTAGGGGGAATTTTGAATTGGTGCTCGAAGGAGCGCTTCATTATATTTTTGAACCCAAAGATGGTCTCGCCGGGGGATTTACGCCGCTGATTCGCTACAATTTTCTGACGGGCACTCGCTGGATTCCGTTCGTGCAACTCGGTGCGGGGCTTTTGGCGCTCGAGGCCAATCTAAAGTCGCAGTCCGACGGTCTTAATTTTACGCCACAGGGAGGGGTGGGTGTGCACTATTTCATCTCCGATCGCACTTCTCTGACTGGAGAATGGCGGCTTCACCATATATCGAACGCGAGGATTCACGAGAACAATTCGGGCATCAACAGCAGTTTGTTTATGTTTGGCATCACCTACTTCCTGAGGTAGTGAAAAACGGGTCGGCATCTGGGTCAGACTTCTATGACTCAACAATCTTGAAAAGGGCGCCGTTGCGTTTTTGTCGAGGATTTTCTCGTCATGCGCTCTGGTAAGGAACGTGCTCGTGAATCACGCTCGTGTTAAGGCAAAAGAGGTCGGGTCACCTTCCGGGTTTGCCTAAACTTTTAATCCAGGATGCGCCGGTCTCTTCGAGGGCGGTGCGAATGCTTGCTTAGTCGATTGTGAGTTTTCCGAACTAACCTCCCGGCCTGAGAGCGTAGAAGCGCTCGGCGTTGCGGTGCAGGACGGCGTGCTTGTCGTCGTCGGTGAGGTGCTTGTTTTCGATGATCTCTTCGATCTCGTGCTTGCAGTATTCGTTGTTGACTTCGTGAGGGAAGTCGCTCGAAAACACGAAGGGCTTGTTGCCAACCGCTTCGATCAAAAGATGCAGCGCTTTTTCCGTCCCTTCGCAACCGACGTAGATCCTTCCCGCGTCGACGTGCCGGCGGATGTATGCGCTCACGGTTTCTCCCGGCTGGAATTGAGTATACTCGTTGCGCGGGTCGTACTGGATGTGGGTTTCCCAGCCGCGGTCAAACCGTTCCAGACAAGTTTGCAACCAGGAAACACCCGCCTCCATGAAGCCGATGCGCACGTTAGGAAACTTGTCCAAGATCCCGTTGAAGATGATCCCTGCGAAGGCGACCATCTGCCCAAATGGATGGCCCAGCCCGTTGATCGGTGCGTAAGGCGTGAGATAGTCCATGCCCAAACCTTCGTGGGCCCCGCCGTGAACTCCCAAGCAGCAGCCCAAACGGCTCGCTTCGGCATAGACCGGCCAGTACTCTTTGGCGCCTAAATGTCCTTTGAAGCCCGTCGAGGGAATCATCGCGCCGCAAAAACCCAGCTCTGTGACCGCGCGACGCAATTCCTTCACCGCCTCTTCCGGCTCCTGCAAGGGAATCAGCGCCAGCCCCTGGAATCGCGGGCTCTTCTTGAGATAGGTGTCATGGAACCAGTTGTTCCACGCGCGCGCGACGTCAATGGCGAACTCGCCGGTGATCACCTTGCCGAACGCGAGGCCTCCGGTGGTATAGAGCACCGCCCTTTCGATCCCGACGTCATCCATAAACTCGAGCCAGCCGTCTACGCCGACCTGGCGGAAGGCGCCGGGTACCAATTGAAAAAGACTGGCGGAGTGAAGGTGGTCCAAAGGCGGAAAAATCCTGCCTCGAAACCGGCCGCTTTTTATATAGGGGTCCGGCATATACTGCAGCAGCGCATCCCAATCTTCCATCACATGTCCGTCGCCATCGACCACCGATATCCCGTTCCGTGCCATAGTCGTATCTCCTTTTTAAAATAAAGAGAGAAATATTCGAACGTAGTTTCCTACAGGTAGAAATGCCAAGTCAAGGATGGAAAATAGGCGTGAGGCTTGAGGCGGGAGAAGAAAGGATGAAAGATGAAAGCGGAAAGATAAACGAAGAAGGCTCCGCCACAACGATTGGCGGATCAGCCTCAGGCTGAAACAGGCAATAGGGAAGAGAAAGATAAAAGCGGAAAGATGAAAAAGCGAACGCCGTTGTTTTCGTTCGTTTAATTAAGACTTTGCTTATTTTCCCGGATTCCTAAAAAGACTCCCGACCCCGTGGCCTGACTGGGCAGCTGCTGGTTCCGCACGTCGTCCTATCTTGACAATTCCCCCTATTGCGATAGCCTTTTTGCAGCGGAGAACTCTCCATGTACAACCGCTACTTTGGCTTCCGAGAATCTCCCTTTAGTGTCAGTCCGGACCCCGGGTTTTTCTATACGAACCCTCTCCATCTAGAGGCCTTGGCTAGTCTGCATTATGGGATCACAGCGAAAAAGGGTCTCATCGTCATCACCGGCGAGGTGGGAACAGGAAAGACCACCCTGCTGCGCAAACTCATGCGCACTCTAGAGGCCAGTATCCAGTCTGTCTTCATCTTCAACACGAGTGTCAATTTCAGTGAGCTGCTCCAACTGATCTTGCGCAATTTAGGCTTAACGATAAAAGAAAAGGATGCGCCAACGATGATTAGGCAGCTCAATGACTATCTGATTGAGCAGCTCAAGCAAGGTCACGCCGTCTCTCTGTTGATCGACGAAGCCCAAAACCTAACCGATGAGGTATTCGAAGGGCTAAGATTTCTCTCCAATCTGGAGACCGATAAAGAAAAGCTGCTCCAAATCGTCCTGATGGGCCAGCCCGAGCTCGAAGCGAAACTCGATCAACCGAGCCTTCGCCACCTGAAGCAGCGAGTCGCCTTGCACTGCCAGCTTGCACCGCTCAAGGGTGAGGAAGTGGGCTACTATATCGATTCCAGGCTTCGCGGCGCAGGTTACGAAGGGGAAGATCTGTTTTCTCCTGATGCTACTGAGCAGATCGGCTCGTATTCGAGAGGAATTCCGCGAGTCATCAATATTATTTGCGATAATGCGCTGACTAATGCCTATGGGACTTCGCAGAAAGAAATCACAATAGAGATGATCGATGAGGTTGCCTACGATTTGAGATTAACGAGCCCGTCCGAGGTTGCCGCCATGAGTATACCGGCGACGGAGGC
>DASYRN010000007.1:0-4666 GCA_036004365.1 Binatia bacterium | reverse complement strand
GCATGGTCGCCGACCGCTTCGGCGTCGGGTGGATGATCAGCGTGGCGCCTTAACTTTCTTCAGGAGACAGAGATGAAATACCTATTGCTGGTTCATCATGACGAAGCGGCCTTCGACAAGATCGCGAAAGAAAAACAGCAGTACATGCTTGCCGAATCCGTGCGGCTCACGCACCAGCTCCACGCTATCAAGCAATATTTGAGCGCGTCGCCGTTGCAACCGGCGGCGACGGCGGCCATCGTTCGAGTGCGCGATGGCAAATCCCTCGTGACGGACGGGCCGTTTATCGAGACACGAGAGCAGATCGCGGGCTATTTTCTGATCCATGCCAAGGATCGCGACGAAGCGATCGGCATCGCCGCACGAGTTCCAGGTGCGCGCATTGGAACCGTCGAGGTCCGGCCGCTGATCGAGATCACAGGCTTGCCGGAGTAAACGAGGCGGGCCACGCGCTTGCCTTGATACATCGAACCGTTTAAGAAAAAGTTCGCACCCTCTTTAATTCTGCTTTTAATTTTGCTCAATTTGATAAGAGGTCCTAAAAAATTCATCACAGGTGTCCTGAGAGCGCTTGGTCATTCGTCGTATTAATGAAACGAAACAAAATCGAAGGCCCTATGACGACACTCACGAGCAATTAGGGGGTAAAAAGGAGGTCCGAGATGGAAAACCATAAGGTAGTTTCCAGGGATGAATGGCTTACTGCGCGCAAGCAGTACCTGCGCAATGAGAAAGAATTCACCCGGTTGCGCGATCAATTGAGCGCTGAGCGGCGCAAACTGCCTTGGGTCAGGGTGGAAAAACGATATGTCTTCGATGGACCGAACGGCAAGGAAACGCTCGCCGACCTTTTCGACGGGCGCAGCCAATTGATCGTCTATCATTTCATGTTCGGTCCCGAGTGGGAGCAGGGTTGCCCGAGCTGCTCGTTCCTGTCCGATCATATCGACGGCGCCGTCGTGCACCTCGCGCACCGCGATGTGACGCTGTTGGCGGTTTCACGAGCACCTCTATCCCAGATCGAAGCGTTCAAGAAGCGCATGGGCTGGCGCTTCAAGTGGGTATCGTCGTACGGAAACGACTTCAACTTCGACCATCATGTGTCGTTCACGAAGGAAGAGCTGGCCAAGGGAAAGGTCTACTACAACTACGGAACGGTGGAGGGACACGACGAACTCCCCGGCATCAGCGTGTTCTACAAGGACGGGACCGGCGACATCTTCCACACCTATTCCAGTTATGCGCGCGGTTTAGACATGTTGGTGGGGGCCTATAACTACCTCGACCTCGTGCCGAAGGGCCGCGACGAGACGGAGCTGCCCTGGACGATGGCGTGGCTACGGCACCACAACAAGTATGACGACGACCCCAAGCGCTCAGGATCCTGATGCGGGTTCTCGGAAGGACAACGCGTAAACAGTTAACCAAACAAAGGAGATCGTCATGGGCAGACCTGTTGTTTACTGGGGGAGTGAGTACAACCGGCACGAGCGTGCCATGTGCTCATGGACACGGAGTAGTCTAGGCCTGCGCTCATGACCGAGAACGCCGCTGAACGAGTGCGCGAGAGCGTGGACGCTGTTTACCGCACCGAGTCACGCAGGGTCCTCGCGACCCTCATCCGCCTGCTAGGCGACTTCGATCTCGCCGAGGAGGCGTTGCACGATGCTTTCACGGCTGCGCTCGATCAATGGCCAAAGGAAGGCGTGCCCAACAATCCGCGAGCGTGGCTCATTTCGACTGGGCGTTTCAAGGCCATCGACACCGTGCGGCGGCGCTCGCGGTTCGATACATCGCTGGCCGCTTTCGCGGAGTGCTCCGACTCCACAACGAGTGATCCTGCGCAGTGGGGCGATGAGGGCGTCGAGGACGACCGGCTGCGACTGATCTTCACCTGCTGCCATCCAGCCCTGTCGCCGAAGGCCCAAGTGGCGATGACGCTCCGGGAAGTCTGCGGCCTCAGACCGAGGAGATCGCGCGCGCATTTCTCACCGCTCCGCCTACGCTGGCCCAGCGCATCGTCCGCGCCAAAGCGAAGATCCGTGACGCGCGCATTCCTTATCAGGTGCCATCGTCGGCCGATCTGCCGGACCGCTTGGACAGCGTGCTCCAGGTGATCTACCTGGTATTCAATGAAGGTTACTCCGCCTCATCGGGAGCCTCGCTGACGCGGTCCGATCTTTCGGGCGAAGCGATCCGCTTGGGGCGTCTGCTTATCGAGTTGTTGCCAGAGCCGGAGGCGGTTGGACTCTTGGCGTTGATGCTGCTGCAGGAATCGCGTCGCGTCGCGCGCAGCTCGCCAGCGGGCGATCTGATTCTGCTGGAGGACCAAGACCGCTCGCTCTGGAACCGGGATCAGATCGCGGAAGGAAAGGAGCTGCTGGAACGGGCGCTGTCGTCGCGGCGGTTCGGCCCGTACACCCTCCAGGCCGCGATTGCGGTGGTGCACGCAGAGGCCCCCAACGCTGCCGCGACGGACTGGGCCCAGATTGTCGAACTGTATGGCCTTCTGGCGCGGGCGGAACCATCACCCGTGGTCGAATTGAATCGCGCCGTGGCGGTGGCGATGCGCGACGGCCCTTTGGCGGGTCTGGAGCTGATCGACGCCATCCTCGCCCGCGGCGATCTGGCCGATTACCACCTGGCGCACTCGGCGCGGGCGGATCTGTATCGGCGATTGGGAAGAACGCCGGAAGCCCGAGCGGCCTACCATAATGCCCTCGCCCTCACGCGGTTGGAGCCAGAGCGGCGGTTTCTCGAAAGGAGGCTGCGTGAATTGAGCTGAGATGGATTCCCGTTGTCGATTTTGGGTTCCCCCGAACGACTATAGGGTGTAAGCAGCCAATCCGCACATTCGGAGGAAACTATGAAATACATCTGTCTTGGATACCTTGACGAAAAGAACTGGGAGACGATGTCCGAAAGCGAGCGGAACGCCATGATGGATGAGTGCTTCGCCTACGACGACGTGCTTCGAAAGAACGGTCACTTTGCTGGTGGGGAAGCGCTCCAAAGCGCCCGGAACGCCACCACTTTGCGCTGGAAGAACGGCAAGGTGTCCATCACCGATGGCCCATTTACCGAAACAAAGGAACAGCTGGGCGGAATTCTCGTGCTCGAAGCCAGGGACCTGAACCACGCCATCCAGTTGATGTCGAAGCACCCGGGTGTGAAGGCAGGCCCCTTCGAGATTCGCCCGGCTGAGGACTTGACTGAAATGATCCGCGAAAGTGAGCGGCGGCGTTCAAGTTCAAAACGGGAATTAACCTAAAAAGGAGACACAACGATGCGATTCATGATTTTGGTTAAGGCCAGCAAGGACTCGGAAGCAGGCGTAATGCCAAGCCAGCAGCTCCTTACCGAGATGGGCAAGTTCAACGAAGAGCTGGTGAAAGCCGGCGTGATGCTCGCGGGCGAGGGGCTCCATCCGAGCTCCAAGGGCGCGCGCGTCAGGTTCTCCGGAGGCAAGCGGACCGTGATCGACGGGCCCTTCGCCGAGACGAAGGAACTCATCGCTGGCTTCTGGCTATGGAAGTGCAAGTCGCTGCAAGAGGCGATCGAATGGGTCAAGCACTGCCCTAATCCCCATAACGAGGAGACTGAGATCGAGATTCGCCAGGTGTTCGAGGCCGAGGACTTCGGCGCCGAGTTCACGCCTGAGCTGAGGGAGCAAGAGGAGCGCCTGCGCGCGCATGCAGAACAATTGGCAAAGACAACAAAACGCTGAAGAGCCGTAGAAATCATTGATCCAAACCATCGGAGGAGGAAATTATGCGAATCGAACCTTATCTGTTTTTCAACGGCCGTTGCGAAGAGGCGGTCGAGTTTTACAAGAAGGCGCTGGGCGCCGAGGTCTTGATGCTCATGCGCTTCAAAGAGAGCCCGGAACCGCAACCGCCGGCCATGGTGCCGCCCGGCTCTGAGAATAAAATCATGCATGTCAGCTTTCGCATCGGCGAGACGACGGTGATGGCATCCGACGGACGTTGCACGGGGCAAACCGACTTCCAAGGTTTTTCCCTCTCACTCACGGTGGCAAATGAAGCAGAGACCGAGCGGAAATTTGCCGCGCTAGCGGACGGTGGACAGGCGCAGATGCCGCTAAACAAAACTTTCTGGTCGCCGCGCTTCGGCATGGTCGCCGACCGCTTCGGCGTCGGGTGGATGGTCAGCGTGGCGCCTTAACTTTCTTCAGGAGACAGAGATGAAATACATGTTACTGGTTCATCATGATGAAGCGGCCTTCGACAAGATCGCTAAAGAAAAGCAGCAGCAAATGCTTGCCGAATCCGTGCGGCT
Organism: Binatia bacterium; assembly: GCA_036004365.1. Taxonomy (GTDB): domain Bacteria; phylum Desulfobacterota; class Binatia; order UBA9968; family UBA9968; genus DP-36. The sequence continues at coordinate 367 of DASYRN010000007.1, read as the reverse complement.
CACGCACCAGCTCCACGCTATCAAGCAATATTTGAGCGCGTCGCCGTTGCAACCGGCGGCGACGGCGGCCATCGTTCGAGTGCGCGATGGCAAATCCGTCGTGACGGACGGGCCGTTTATCGAGACGCGGGAGCAGATCGCGGGCTATTTTCTGATCCATGCCAAGGATCGCGACGAAGCGATCGGCATCGCCGCGCGAGTTCCAGGTGCGCGCATTGGAACCGTCGATCGAGATCACAGGCTTGCCGGAGTTATGAGCCATACAAGACGCGAGTTGAGAGAATCATTGCGCCACGCGTTGCTTTTGGAGAAAGGCGCGTGAACGTATACGCAACCATGCCAATGGAGGGTTTTTTTCGAAGTCTGG
>DASYRN010000006.1:0-7278 GCA_036004365.1 Binatia bacterium | reverse complement strand
AATCTCTCGCGTGATGAACGAGGTGTTTAGCGCGCACGGCTATGAGAAGTACTGCAAACCGCCTTACATGCGTGTCAGAGGCCATGGCCTAGGTTTCTGGTCGATCCCTTTCGCGGAGATCGTCGAAGAGAACCAGGCGCTAATCGAACCCGGCATGAGCTTCGTAGTCCATCCGAACCAGTACATCTCGGAAACCGGCTATCTGATGCTCGGAGATACCGTATGGGTGGAGCCGGAGGGCGCTCGGCGGTTGACCCAGACGCCGATGAAGCTTTTTGCCGTTGGGATCTAAGGCTTTGACAGACTCTGTGAGAAGGCTTCCTTCGTGCTTCGACTAGGCCAGCACGAACGGTAAATGAACGTCATTTCGAATACTTAGCCGATCGCCCTGAGCATCGTCGAAGGGTGGTCGGCTAGTTTTCACATAGTCTGTTACAGTTTGAACGAATTGAGCCTTTTTTAAAGTAACCATGGATACGCTCCATACAGTTTTGAACCGGGGCTGCAGCATGTGGGACCGAGCACGTTTGCCCGAGCAGGAGTTCCGCCAGCGGCTTGGACTCGTGAGAGACGGGATGCGGCAGCAAGGCTTGGGGCTTCTCCTGGTTTACGGCGACTCCCGGCGCTACGGCGATTTGGCTTTCGTCAGCCATTTCATACCAAAGAATCGCGGCGCGCTCGCGATCATCCCTCTCGACGGAGAGCCTGCGCTGGTGGTCCAGGAGCCGAGTCGGAACAATCCTTTTTCCAAAACGCTTACGTGGATCGATGAGGTCCACTCCGTTGGGCAGTTCGCTCAGGGTCTCAGCGAGGCGGTTAAAGCACGCGCGCTGAAACCCAAGAACGTGGGGCTGGTGGCGGTCAAAGAGCAACTCAACATCCGCGAGTGCAATGCGCTCGTCAAGGTACTAGATGGTGCCAGGATATCTGATTGCAGCGATCTTTTGAGTTCGCTCCGTGTCATCAAGTCCCCCGCAGAGATCGCGTTGCTCCAGGAAAGCAGCGAAATTTTGTCTGAGGCGCTTTCCCTATTCGAGAACGAGGTTAAGCCGGGACAAAAGGAGTACGAAATCATGGCGCTTCTCGACCGGGAAGCGCGGCGGCGGGGCGCCGAGGATTTTCGGTTTTTGATCGCTCGTTCCTCCCAGCCGGAAATCGGTCTCAGACCAGCGAGTTCTTCAACTGTCGAGAAAGGTGAGGCGTTGCTCATCAGCGTCGCCGCGTCGCACCAGCGCTGTTGGGCTGAGTTGGGCCGAACCTTTTGTCTCGGCAGCCCGCCGCAGCAGTTGTTCAAGAGCCATGGTCTCGCCAAAAACATGTTTCAGAAGCTGGCAGAGAGTATCAAGGCCGGCGCCTCGGCTGCGGCAGCCGGTGCCTGGCTGAAAGAGGTGCCTTTCCCCGGCGTGCGCGAATCGTTGCAAGCCTACGGTTTGGGCAACGGCATTGGGTTGGAAATGATCGAGCTTCCCTACTTGGGAGCTGATGGATCAGTGCCGATTCAGTCCGGAATGGTGTTGACCTTGCGCGTATGCATGACTGGGAAAGATTCCGGCTGCGCTCTCATCGCACAGCCTTATCAAGTCACCGAGTCCGGCCTAGAACCTCTGGTGAAGCCGGTTACGGATTTGATCTCAGTAGGAAACTGACAAATTCCATGACACTCCAAGACAACAGACGGTCAGTCGAGGCACTGCAGCTCAAAAAGCTGCGCCAGGCGCTTCATGTGATTCTGCCTTCGAACGAGTTTTATCGAAGAAAGCTTTCAACCGACGGCTTATCGGAGATCGACTCGCTGGAGAAGCTGCAGCGGTTGCCCTTTACCACGAAGAGCGAGCTAGTTGACGATCAGGAACGCCATCCCCCCTTTGGCGCGGATCTGACGTTCCCGCCGGAGAAATATATCCGTATCCACCAGACCTCCGGAACAACCGGCAAGCCGATGTACTGGCTCGATACCGAAGAATCCTGGGACTGGTGGGCGGAATGTTGGAAGACAATTTTTCAAGCCGCCGGTGTACGTCCAGGCGATCGCATCTATTTCGCATTTTCCTTTGGTCCCTTCATCGGCTTCTGGGCCGGCTGGGAAGGCGCGCGCAAGCTCGGCGCCATGGCGATCTCCGGCGGAGCTCAATCGACTGCGCAGCGGCTCAAGGCTATTGTGGACTGCCAAGCGACCGTGCTGGTCTGCACTCCGACCTATGCGCTCCACATGGCTTCTGAAGCCAGAAAGGCGGGGATCGATCTGGCTCAAGGCTCATCGGTGCGGATCACCATCCATGCCGGTGAGCCGGGGGCCAGCATCCCCGGCACAAAGAGAATGCTTGAAGAGTCGTGGGGAGCTAAATGTTTCGACCATCCTGGCGCTACAGAGGTCGGCGCTTTCGGATTTGAGTGCGAGTCGCAACCCGGCGGAGTCCACATCAACGAAAACGAATTCATCGCAGAAGTCATCGACCCGAACAGCGGCGACGCAGTCAAAGAAGGGGAAAAAGGCGAGCTTGTCATCACCAATCTGGGTAGGATTGGAAGTCCCGTGATCCGGTACAAAACTAGAGATCTCGTCCAGCCATGCTACCAGGCTTGTCCTTGCGGCAGGCCTTTCTTGCTCTTCCAGGGTGGAGTCCTTGGCCGTGCGGATGATATGATAGTTGTGCGCGGGGTCAATATCTTCCCTAGCGCCATCGAGAACATTATGAGGGAGATCCCCGAGATCGACGAGTTCCGGATCGAGGCGGTTCAGCGAGAAGCGCTCTTGGAATTGAAGGTGACTTTGGAGCCCGCTCCGGAATACGCTTCGCTTAAGGGACTCGAGGAAAAAGTGACGCAGAGATTTCGGGAGTCGATCGGGCTTAGGCCACAGGTTGAGCTGGTCTCCCCCGGGACGCTACCCAGGTTCGAGCTAAAGGCAAAGAGATTTTTTAAGCTATAGAATCGCGATGAGAAAAAGCAAAACGAGCGGGGCCAACGAGAGGCTGACCAAGAGGCTTTTACGTCTCCGAGTCAATGGAGAAATCAAAGAGGTCGCGACCGAAACCAGCAAGACCTTGCTGGAAGTGCTGCGTGAAGACCTCAATCTGACGGGCACGAAGCACGGCTGCGAGCTCGGAGAGTGCGGCACGTGCACGGTGCTGATCAATAATGAGCCGATTCTTTCCTGTTTGATGTTGGGAGTGGAATCGGAAGATGTCGATATTGTCACGGTGGAAGGGCTGATGCAGAACGGCCGCCCGCATCCACTGCAGAAGGCCTTTGCAGACCTCGGGGCGACGCAATGCGGCTACTGCATTCCAGGGATTATCTTGGCGGCCAAGGCGCTCCTGGATAAAACCCCCCATCCCACACGCCAGCAAATCAGCCAAGGACTATCAGGAAATCTCTGCCGCTGCACGGGCTACACGAAGATTCTCGACGCGGTGGAGCTCGCCGCCCAAAGCGAGGCGCGCTGATGGACAGGAAATTTTCCGTTATCGGCAAGCCGCTTCGGAAAGTCGACGCGCTGGCGAAATGCGTCGGCGAGACGCGCTACGCCGACGACATCGAGCTGCCGCGGATGCTTTATGCGAAGCAGCTCCGCAGCTCTTATCCGCACGCCCGGATTCGCAGCATCGACACCGAGCGGGCGAGACAGGTGCCTGGCGTTTACGCGGTGATCATCGGCGTGGAGCTACCGGAGAAATTCGGCATCATGCCGTCGACGCAAGACGAAGAGGCCCTAGCAATTGAAAAGGTGAGGTACGCGGGCGACCCGGTGGCCGCGGTAGCCGCCTCGACCGAGGCTCTGGCGGAGGAGGCGCTCAGGCTGATTGAAGTCGACTACGAGCCGCTGAAGCCGATTCTTTCCATCGAAGAGGCGCTGGCGTCCACCGAGGAGAGCGAGCGGATCCACAGCTGGAATCGCCGGGCGAATGTTCAGAAGGCGGTCTCGTTCGAGTTCGGCGATGTCGCTCGCGGGTTCGAGGAGGCGGAGGAGATCTTCGAGGATACTTTCTTCTTTCAAGGCAACACGCACCTGCCGATGGAGCAGTACTGCGCGCTCGCCCAGTACGGGCCGCAGGAGAAGCTGACGCTCTGGTCCTCAACTCAGACGCCGCACTATGTCCATCGTGCTTTGTCCAAAGTTCTCGGTTTGCCGATGGGTCGGATACGGGTGATCGCGGCGCCGGTCGGCGGCGGCTTCGGTGGCAAGAGCGATCCCTTCTCGCACGAGATCTGCGTCGCGAAACTTGCGATGATCACTGGCAGGCCGGTTAAGATCACGTTGACGCGTGAAGAGTCCTTCTATGTCCATCGGGGCAGGCATCCAGTCAAAATGTGGATGCGCACCGGCGTCAAGAAGGACGGAACTCTTCAGGCGATGCACTTTAGATCGTTTCTAGATGGCGGCGGCTACAGCAGCTACGGTCTGGCAAGCGTCTATTACACGGGCGCGCTGCAAACGGTCACCTACAAGCTTCCGGCGTATAAGTTTGAAGGTGTAAGGGTTTTTACCAACAAGCCGGCGTGCGGGCCCAAGCGAGGGCATGGCACGCCGCAGCCGCGCTTCGCGCTTGAAGTCCAGCTCGACAAGATCGCCGAAAAGCTCGGCATCGATCCGATCGAGCTGCGGCTCAGACAACTGGTCGAGCCCAACTCGATCATGGTCAACGGTTTGAGAGTGAGCACCTGTGGCCTCAAGGAATGCATTGAAAAAGTGGCGGCTAGGGCGGACTGGAAGAATAAGTTCCGCAAGCTTCCCTACGGCCGCGGCGTCGGCTTTGCGGCGAGCTCCTACATCAGCGGTGCCGGCCTCCCTATCTACTGGAATGAGATGCCGCACTCCGGCGTGCAGATCAGGCTGGATCGGGGCGGAGGGATCACAGTCTTTTGCGGCTCGATAGACATCGGGCAGGGCTCCGATTCCATTTTGGCTTTTGCCGTGGCCGAAGAGTTTGGAGTTGACCTGGCCGATATCCGGGTCGTGACGGCCGACACGGACCTAACCCCGGTCGATCTAGGCAGCTACTCGAGCCGGGTTACGGTCATGACCGGCAACGCTGCCATACAGGCTTGTCGCAAGCTGAAGGAGATGCTGCTTCCGACTGCGAGTGAGATGCTTGAGGTTTCGGAGGACGACCTGGAGATGGCGGAAGGACAAGTCCGGAGCCGCAGCTACCCCAAGCGGGCGGTAAGCTTCGCCGCCTGCGTCGAAAAGGCGGAGGCGAAGTTCGGAACGCTTGGTGCCACAGGCAGCTATCGCCCACCGAGACATCCGGCGAACTACAAAGGGTCGGGAGTCGGCCCTACTCCGGCCTACAGCTACTCGGCATCCATTGTGGGGCTTTGCTGTGATCCGGAAACCGCCGACGTCAAGATTGAAAAGGTCTGGATTGCGCACGACTGCGGCCGGGCCTTCAACCCGCTGCTCGTCGAGGGACAGGTGGAAGGCAGCGTTTATATGGCGCTCGGCGAAGCCTTGATGGAAGAACAGGTTTTCAGGAAATCCGGATTGCACAAATATCCTTCGATTCTTGAGTACAAGAGCCCAACGACGCTGGAGACGCCCGAGATCGAAACCATTCTTGTCGAGACCAACGATCCGGAAGGCCCCTTCGGTGCGAAAGAGGCCGGTCAGGGTCCGCTTTTGCCCGTGATTCCGGCCGTGTCAAATGCCCTCTATGACGCCATCGGAGTGAGGATCGATGAATTGCCGATCACGCCGGACAAAATTCTGCGCGCGCTCGAGGGCCGGCTCAAGCCCGTATCGGTTCCATCTTTCGATTTCCCTCCGCCGATTAAGTGGCAGCCGGGTGAAGGAATTGAAGTGCGACAGAAGAGTTGAGGTTTAGAGAGAGAATATTTTTTGCAAAATTTTCCCTAGCCATCACCTAGCTTCCTCGCCCTCCTTTGGAGGGAGAGGATAAGAGGTGAGGGTGGTGCACGGGATTTTGCCCTCACCCTCGCCCTCTCCCGCATGAGCGGGAGAGGGCAAAGGTACGAGTGATCGCAAATTTATTGCGACTGATCTGAACAATGCTTAGACTACCGGAATTCAATTACCTCAGACCCAAGTCCTTGAAAGAAGCGGTGCGTGCGCTTTCAGACCTGGGACCAGAGGCGATGGCCGTTGCGGGCGGAACCGACGTTTACCCTAAGATGAAGCGCGGCCAGTTCACGCCCAAGAACCTTGTCTCTCTCAGATCGCTGCGCGAGCTGCGTGGGATTCGACCGAGTACAAAAGAGGGGATGTGGATCGGCGCCGGCGAAACCCTGACTACGGTGTCGCAAAATCCCGCCGTCAACAAACTGTTTCCCGCCTTGGCGCATGCGGCCAGTTCGGTCTCGACGCCGCAGCTCCGCAACGCAGGGACGATCGGCGGAAACGTATTCGTCGACACTCGCTGCAACTACTACGACCAGACATTCTTCTGGCGCGAGGCTGCGGGCTTCTGCATCAAGAAAGATGGAGACATCTGTCTCGTGGCGCCAAAAAGCAGGCTCTGCCTCGCAGTATTCTCATCCGACACGGCGCCGGTCTTGTGCAGCCTGGGTGCGGTGGCGAACTTTCTCGGGCGCGACGGGCTGCGCCAGCTCCCTTTCGAGGAATGCTATCGCGACGACGGGATCAATTTTCTTACCAAAGGTCAGGACGAAGTGCTGAAGGGGATTTTGATTCCGCGTGCAATCTTTGGAACGCGTAATATCTACCTCAAGCTGCGGCGCCGGGGTTCCTTTGACTTTCCGATTCTTGGTGTTGCCGCGGCGCTGTCGCTCGACCGCGAGAGAGTCTGCCATTCCGCACGCATCGTCCTCACCGGCGTAGGCTCGGCGCCGAAAGTTGTTCCCGACTTAGCGCAGCTGCTCGAAGGCAAGAAAGTGTCGTCCGAGAACATTGAGGCCGTCGCGGAAGCCGCCTCCAAAGTTTCGCATCCTGTGGACAATGCCGACTTGGATTACTGGTATCGCAAGCGGATGACGAAGGTCTACGTCAAACGAGCGTTGGCAAATTTGGCCGGATTGAAATTGGAGCCTGAAGTAAGCCCCAAGGCTACCGGCGAATAGATCATGGGAAAAAGCCTCGGCGCCTTTCTCCACGAGCTTGCGGCTCGCCTTCCTTGCGATCTGGTGCGTGTTGAGAAAGCCGTCTCGCCAGCCGATTTCGAAGTCACCGCTATTCTCCAACATCTTGAAAACGAGAGAAGATTTCCCGCGCTGGTTTTTGAAAAGCCGCTCAATCTCAGGGGCGAGCCATCATCGTTTCCGCTTTTAAGCAACGTTTTTGCTACCCGCAGCCGCTGCGCT
>DASYRN010000005.1:0-19880 GCA_036004365.1 Binatia bacterium | reverse complement strand
ATCACGCGGATCGTGCGGCTTTTAGAGCGCATGACCACAGACTGACTGGCCGCGCCGCCAGCGAAGAAATGGATCCCTCTCAAGTAGTCGCCATCAGTCACGCCAGTAGCAGCGAACATCACCTCTCCTCGTGCCAGCTCTTCGAGGGAAAATTTTTTGCTGATGTCCTTGATTCCCATCGACTGAGCCCGCTCAATCTCTTGCGGGTTCCTTGGCTTCAAGCGTCCTTGCATGTCGCCTCCAACGCAGCGCAGCGCCGCAGCCGCCAAAACGCCTTCAGGCGCCCCGCCAATCCCCATCAAGATATCAATTCCGGTCTCAGGCTTGGTCGTAGCGATCGCCGCCGACACATCGCCGTCGCTGATGAGCTTAATCCGAGCTCCGGTCTTTCTTACCTCCTGAATCAACGCCTCATGTCTGGGACGATAGAGGATAATGACAGTCAAATTTTCTATCCTCTCCTCCTTAGCCTCTGCGAGCGCTTTGAGGTTTTCGGTGGGACTCTTGTCGAGATCGACGACTCCTTTCCCAGCTGGCCCAACCGCGATCTTATCCATGTAGGTATCCGGGCAATGCAAGAAATTTCCCTTCTCCGCTATGGCGATGACGGATAGGGCATTCGGGGCTCCATTCGCGCAGATGGTCGTTCCCTCCAACGGATCCAGCGCGATGTCGACTGGAGGACCTTCACCCGACCCGACCTTTTCTCCAATATAAAGCATCGGTGCCTCATCCCTCTCCCCTTCTCCTATGACCACCGTGCCATCTATGGCGACTCCGTTAAAGGCCCGGCGCATCGCATCTACCGCAGCCTGATCCGCCCCCTTTTCATCTCCCCGTCCCATCAAGCGCGCGCAGGAGAGGGCGGCAGCCTCCGTAACCCGAACCACCTCTAATGCGAGGTTTCGATCCACGGTCTCCTCCTTTCTATCAGCGCTTCTATGAGTTGAAACGCCTTCTTGACCACGATACCGGTTTTCTTCGCATCGCTTTCATTGTAACCCAACTTCCGGTCTTCGTTCTTTCCAGACGAAGAGAAAAGCACAAAAGGCACCGGGTCGGCAACATGAGTCTTGAGGACAATTGGAGTCGGATGGTCCGGAAGGAGAAGGAGCTTCCAATCAGGCCAGCGCTCCATTCCTTGGAGTAGCGTCCCGACCACTTTTTCGTCGAACTCTTCTATGGCCTGAATCTTTTTCTCCAGATCTCCCATGTGGCCCGCCTCATCCGGCGCCTCGACGTGGATGAAGATAAGATCTTTTTGTTCCAGGGCCCGCAGCCCATACTCCCCTTTGCCTTTATAGTTGGTGTCGAGATAGCCGGTGATGCCGGGAACACGGATTCGCTCCAGCCCCGCATAAGCCCCGAGGCCGTTGATGATATCGACCGCAGCGATCACGCCGCCCTCGATGTCGAATCGCTCTTTCAGGCTCGGCATCTTCGGGGCCCTTCCCTGTCCCCAGAGCCAGATTGTCGTCGCCCTCCTCTTTCCTTGCTCCTTCCGCCTGCGGTTCACGGGATGTCTAGCGAGCAGCGCCTCGGAAGCCTGCATCAGGCGACAGAGTTTTTCCGCCCCCTTCCCTTCGGGAAGATAAGCTCCGACTGTTTGGTCCGTTATGTCGTGCGGCGGAGTCGTTTTCATCTCTTCTATGCCACCGCGCCAGACCATAAGATTTCGATAACTCACGCCGGTGTGAAATTCGATTCCGCTGCCTCCAAGCTCGACATTCACGTCGCGGATGATCTCGGCCGCCTCCTCACTCGAGATGTGCCCCGCGGTGAAATCCTCCATCACATGATCCTCACCCGATTTTTTCAAGGTAACGAGGTTGCAGCGGAACGCGACGTCCTCAGGATCGAGAGCGACCCCCATGCTCGCAGCCTCCAGCGGAGAGCGCCCCGTGTGATAAAGCGCCGGATCGTAGCCGAGGATGCTCATGTTGCCGACATCGCTTCCCGGTGGAAACCCTTCGGGGATCGTATGAGCGAGCCCGAATACCCCTCGCGACGCGAGCCAGTCCATATGCGGTGTGGCAGCAACCTCGAGCGGGGTTTTTCCACCGAGCTGTGCGACAGGATAATCGGCCATCCCATCCCCCTGAAGGATGATGTATTTCACTTTTTCACCGCCTCGCCGAGAAGCGCCTCAAGCGCCTCGGCCTTGGGAGCGATTCGAATCGGCTGCATAGAATGGCGGATAGCCGTATCGGGATCTTTCAGTCCATGCCCGGTCAACGTGCAGACCACAACGTCGCCCTTGCGGAAGAGGCCCTCTTTCTGCTTTTTGATCACGCCGGCTACTGAGATCGCCGAGGCCGGCTCAGCGAGAATCCCCTCGGAACTTGCCAAAAGTTTATACGCGTCGATGATCTCGTCGTCGCTCACCATATCGATGACCCCCTTGGATTCGTCTCGTGCTGCCACGGCGCTCTTCCAACTCGCAGGATTCCCGATTCGAATCGCGCTGGCGACGGTCTGGGGATCGTCAATGACCCTGTTCAGAACGATGGGCGCCGCGCCGGCCGCCTGCAAGCCCATCATCTTGGGCACAGAAGAAATCCGACCAATCTCAAGGTATTCTTTATATCCTTTCCAGTAAGCGGTTATATTACCGGCATTTCCCACGGGTAAGAAATGATAGGTCGGAGACATGCCGAGGCAATCGCAGACTTCGAACGCCGCGGTCTTCTGTCCTTCGATCCGGTACAGGTTGAGCGAGTTGACGAGGGTTATGGGGAACCGATCCGCGGCTTGCTTGACCAAACTCAGCGCGGCGTCAAAGTTTCCTTCCACCTCAATGACCTTGGCACCATGAATCATCGCCTGAGAAAGCTTACCTAAGGAGATATTTCCCTGCGGTACAAAAACATAGGCCGTCATGCCAGCCCGCGCCGCATAGGCCGCTGCGGACGCTGAGGTGTTGCCCGTCGACGCGCAAATGACTGCACGGCTCCCCTCTTCCACTGCCTTGCTGATGGCTACGGTCATGCCTCGGTCTTTAAACGAGCAGGTCGGGTTCAGGCCCTCGAGTTTGAGATAGAGCTGGATCTCCGGGTTGATCATGCGCTCCAGGTTTCCACAGCGTACGAGCGGCGTGTTTCCTTCGAGCAAGGTTACGACGTGTTCCTGTTTTTTTACCGGCAGAAGCTCCCAGTAGTGGCGGATCACCCCCGGCCAGAAAGGCAAGACAACTCCTGTCGCAACTCTCCGGTTTTCGCTCTTCAATTTTTGTTCCATATAGGAAGCCAGACCGGATCCACAAGGATATAATCCTTTTGGCCAAGGAGTGTCAGCGCTTCTTTGATCTGCCTCACTGTGGCGTTTTCAACGGTAATGACGAAGGGCAAGATGTTTGCCGGAGTCTCGGACAACCGGTAACTGTTCGCCAGCGTCATCAACTCCTCCCGAGTATGACTCAGTTGCCAGATCTCTGAAATGTTGATCCCTGTGCGGCCAAAGGCTTGGCCCATATCGCCTACGATCCCGGCTTTATCTATTACCACGAAGCGAATGTAGAAGCAGCCCTTGATCTCATCCCCGGGCTGCGCGCGCATCCTTGCATGCGCGAAAAGATTCGGACAGCGCGCTGCCCGGCGCGGTCGGCCGCGTCCAAGCTCGCAGACGTCGCCTAGGATGGCAATAGCCGTTGGCCGGCCTCCCGCACCCGGCCCCACAAAGACGTAATTCCAATCCCGACCGTCGGTCTCTCCTTCACCGCGCGTCTCATCGCTGCGCTTTCCTTTAAAGAAAAACGCGTTCGTGGGACCGTCAATGGCCGAGAGCAGATGATCGCGCCGCACGAGGACCGGAGAAACAAAAGCCTCGACGCTACCCCCGTTTCGCCTAGCCACGGCCACATGTTTGATGGTGCTGCCCCCTTTGCGGTCGGCATACTGAAAGTCTATCGAATGGATCTGCTCCACTCCCTGGCGTAGAAGGACGCCAGGCTTTACGTCCAGACCGAAGGTGACCGCGGCGAGGAGAATCAACTTGGCCTCAGCGTCGCGACCACTGATGTCGAATTCCGGATTCGTCTCCGCGTAACCTCGCTCTTGCGCTTCGCGAAGAGCCTCCTCGAACGACTTTCCACCTCCCTTCATCTCCGAAAGCACGTAGTTACACGTACCGTTGACGATTCCGTAAATCGCCTCGGGCTCTTCTCGGGCAAAGCTCTCGGTAAGAGAGCGGATAATAGGAATTCCGCCGCCCACGCAAGCTTCAAACCTTAGCTCTTGGTCGTATTCCTCCGCCGCAGACCATATCTCTCTCCCGTACTTCGCCAGCACCGCTTTGTCCGAGGTCACGACCGATTTTCCCTTTCGAAAGGCACGGATGATGTAGTTCTTAAAATCGGCGAGCTCCTCTTCTCGCTGGCATCCCAACGCCTCGATGACGATATCGGCTTCGGGATGGTCGGTTACTTCTTCGGGCTTAGTTGTAAACAGAGCGGGATGCGCGGCATAGCGCTTCTTCTTTTGCGGATGGCGCGTATAGATCTTGACGATCTCAAGTTCGGGCTCGTTTCCGGCCCTGAGCTTGACGTCCTGAAAAACGAAATCCTGCACCGCCTCGCCCACGGTCCCCGACCCCAGCAGGCCAAGCTTGACCTTATCTCTCCTTCTAACTTTAGCCATCTGTTGCGAAGAAAATCCGCTTAGTCGAGCAACTGGCCCAGTGCTCGCCGGATCGTTCGGACTGCCTGTCTCGTGCGGTGCTCGTTCTCGATAAGAGCGAAGCGGACGAAAGAGTCTCCGTATTCCCCAAAGCCGATTCCCGGAGAAACCGCCACTTTGCCTTCCTTGAGAAGAAACTTGGAAAATTCTACCGACCCCATTTTTTTGCAAGGCTCCGGAATTTCCGCCCAAACAAACATGGTTCCTTTGGGCTTCTTGATGTTCCAACCGACCCGCGCCAAGCCATCGACCAGAGCATCTCTCCGGCTGCGGTAGATCTCCCGCGTCTTATCGACGCAATCTTGCGAGCCGTTCAAGGCCTGGATCGCAGCGACCTGAACCGGCTGAAAAACGCCATAATCGAGGTAGCTTTTGATTCTTCCCAAAGCATGGATCAAGTCGGGGTTTCCAACGGCAAATCCCACTCTCCACCCGGGCATGTTGTAGCTCTTGGAGAGTGAAAAAAACTCGATCCCGAGCTCTTTGGCGCCTGGAACTTGAAGAAAGCTCGGAGGTTCGTAGCCGTCAAAAGTGATGTCCGCGTACGCCAAGTCGTGAATCACGAGCAGCTCGTGTTCCTGCGCGAAGTGAACCACGCGCTTAAAAAAATCCAGTTCCACAACCTCGGTGGTGGGGTTGTGAGGAAAACTGATGATGAGTAGCTTTGGCTTGGGCCAAGTCTGTTTGATCGCCTCCTGCAAGTGAGAAAGAAAACCCTCGCTCGAATGCATGGGAATATTTCGCAGATCTCCTCCGGCCAGCACGACGGAATACTGGTGTATGGGATAGGTCGGGCTGGGACAGAAGACTACGTCTCCGGGATCCACGATAGCCCACACCAGGTGGCTCAAGCCCTCTTTTGCTCCAATTGTGACGACTGCTTCGATATCCGGATCGATCTCGACCTGGAACCGTCTCTTGTACCATTCGGATATGGCGAGTCTTAGCTTGTAGATCCCTCTAGAAGCGGAGTAGCGGTGGTTGTGCGGCTTTTTGGCCGCTTCAATAAGCTTGTTAACGATGTGAGGCGGGGTCGCTTGGTCCGGATTTCCCATCCCGAAGTCGACGATATCCTCACCTTTTTTCCGGGCCTCTTGCTTCAGCTCGTTGATAATGTTGAAAACATAAGGCGGAAGCCTCTTGATCCTCTGAAATTCCACGATGAACTCCTGGACTCAGCCTTCAGCTGTCAGCTTTCAGCCGCCGGCCCCGAAGAATCTGCCAAGCACTGACCTGCTGATCACTGGCTGCTAATTGCTGATCGCTGAAAGCTTATTTTATAAGCTATCCTACCCCTGGGTGCAAACGACGGGGAAGGCATGAGGCATGAGGCCTGAGGCATAAGGCACACGGCAAAAGAAAGAAATCTGCTTCCTCTCGCCTAACGCCTCACGCCTGACGCCTATTTATCCAATGCCCCCGAGCTCTAATCTTGCGCTCCAACGGTGCCTCAAAACTTCCCGCAACGCCGACGACTCAGGCCGCGTGAGCGTCGGGTCTTGCTTTAGCCATGCGAGAGCTTCCTGGCGGGCTTCGAGGAGAAGTCGTGAGTCACGGACCAAGTTTGCGAGCCGAAAGTCCGCAAGGCCTGATTGGCGAGTGCCTAAGAGCTCGCCGGGTCCTCTCAGAGCAAGGTCTGCCTCAGCAATCCTAAAGCCGTCGTGTTCCTTCTCCATGACCCTTAAGCGCCGCAAGGCCTCCTGACTTTCGAGATTGTAATAAACCAAGAGACACTGAGAAGCGGCTTTGCCTCGGCCAACTCGGCCGCGCAGCTGGTGAAGCTGCGATAGGCCGAAGCGCTCCGCATGCTCTACGACCATGACCGTAGCATTCGGAACGTCGATGCCGACTTCAATGACCGTGGTCGCTATAAGAATCTGCACCGATCCTTCTTTGAAGCGCCTCATGACTCGATCCCGTTCATCCGAAGCGATCCTTCCATGGATCAGACCTAAGGACAGATCTCTGAAAATTCCTTGAGAAAACTCCTCAAACATCCGGGTTGCGTCCCGCAGCTCGAGCCTTTCTGAGGCTTCGACCAAAGGATAGACAATATACGCCTGGTGCCCTTTTTTGATTTCTTCCCGCACCAAAGCGTAAACGTTGGCGCGCTCCTTTTCGCGGAAGAGTCTGGTGCGAACCGGTGCCCGGCCCGGAGGCATCTCGTTTAACCAAGAAATTTCCATATCTCCGTAAAGAATCATCGCCAAGCTCCTCGGAATCGGAGTGGCGCTCATGAGCAAGATATCCGGTTGCGGAAGTGACGGAGAACGGACCGCGCGGCAGTTTGACAGCCTTTGAAGCGCTAAGCGTTGGATCACGCCGAAGCGGTGCTGCTCGTCAATAATTCCCAAACCCATCTTCGGAACATGAACTTCTTCTTGGATCAAGGCATGCGTGCCAACGACAAAGGAAATTTCTCCTTTCTCGATTCCTGCCGTCGTCTCTCTTCGTATCTTTTGGGAGATCGAGCCGGTCAGGAGAGCAGCAACAATGTCGAGCCGGTCGGCAAAGCCCTTCAGGTTGTTAAAGTGTTGCTCAGCCAAAAGCTCCGTCGGCGCCAACCACACGGCCTGATATCCGTTTTCTATTGCTTTCAGCGTGGCGAGCCAGCCCACCATAGTTTTCCCGCTGCCTACGTCTCCTTGGAGCAACCGCTGCATCGGCCGGGGCGACTCCATACCTGCGGAGATTTCGTCCAATACGCGCTCCTGAGCCGCCGTCAAAGTGAAGGGCAACAAGCCCCGCATCCGCTCTGTCAAAGAATTTCTCCCGGAAAAGGAGACTCCTTCCTGTTCGGCGCGATGCTTTCTTCTTAGAGCGAGGCCGAGCTGCAGATAAAAGAACTCATCGAAGACGATGGAGCGATGAGCAGTTGAGTCAAACCGGTTGAGGGACAAAATATTCGCATCCTTTTCCGGCTGATGGATCCAAGTCATCGCTTCGCGAAGACACACGAGATTTTGTCGGACTAGCACCGACTGCGGAATAAAACCGGGGAGAAATCGGCCATAGGCAGCCATTGCGCTCGCCGCCCATTTGCGCATGGAGCTCAAAGGGATCCCTCCAGCCCTGAGATAGATCGGAAGGATCTTCTGTTGTTCGCCTTCATCTCCCGGCTCGATGACCTCGAACTCCGGATGGACGAGCATCTTTTGCGCCCCAAGACCTCCTTCCACCTTTCCATGAATGAGGAGTCGTTGGCCTACCAGAAGTCCTTTCAGGATATAAGGCGTGACATGATACCAGACGAGCCCCAGAGCCCCGCTTCCATCCGCCAGAATTCCAGTCAAAATCGATCTTCTTCTTTTTGGGATGAAGCGCTTCTCCAGCCGGACGAGGTTACCGACAAAACTCTCCTCGTTCCCTATCCTTGCTTCCGAGATTGTTTTGAGGTGTCGCCGATCCTCGTAGCGGAACGGCAGGTGGTACAGAAGATCCTCCATGGTCCGAAGACCCACCGTCTCTAGCTGAGCGGCTCTCTTGGGGCCGATTCCTTTCAAAAAACGGAGCGGCGTTTGCAGCGCTCGAAAACAATCGTGGGGAGCAACCGCGGTGTGTCTATCGTTCAGGGATGAAGGCGGAAGAGGGACGGATGAGGTTTGTCCTTCATCTTTCATCCTTTATCCTTTTCCACAGTCTGCTGCGTGATACTCCTGAAGCGATCGTACGTCTAGTTCGCGCTCCTCGAGAAGTTCTATGCCTTCCGCCACAGCATCGGCCCCCGCCATGGTCGTGTAATAGGGGACCTGATAGTCGAGAGCGTTGCGCCGCAGATAATAAGAAGCGGCATGGGAGTGAGCATCCGTAGGCGTGTTAATGACCATGGCGATTTCACCTTCCTTGATGGCATCCGCGATGTGGGGGCTTCCCTCCTGGACTTTGTTAATGACTTCCGCGGGAATATCCCGGCTCTCGAAGTAGGCCACCGTCCCGCGCGTCGCCACAATTTGGAACCCAACCTTGCGCAATCTCTTGGCAATCAGCGAGGCTTTTTCCTTATCCTCATCCCCTACGCTGATGAAAACCTTTCCGCCGCGCGGCAGGCGCATTCCTCCTCCCAGTTGAGCCTTCGCGAAGGCTAGGCCGAAGGTGGTGTCTATGCCCATCACTTCGCCCGTCGATTTCATCTCCGGCCCGAGCAACGTATCGACGCCGGGAAACTTGTTGAAGGGAAAAACCGCCTCTTTGACCGATATGTGTCGCGGACGAACCTCTCCGGTGAGTCCCAGGTCCGCCAGCTTCTTCCCGACCATGACCCGTGCCGCCAGTTTGGCCAGCGGAATGCCGATCGCTTTGCTTACGAACGGCACGGTCCGCGAGGCGCGCGGATTGACTTCCAACACATAGACTTCCTCCCCTTTCACCGCAAACTGCACGTTCATGAGCCCGCGCACCTTAAGAGCGGAGGCGAGCGCGACCGTCTGGCGGCGAATCTCCTCCTGGATTTCCGTAGAAAGCGATTTTGGCGGGAGCGTGCAGGCGCTGTCGCCGGAGTGAACACCCGCCTTTTCGATATGCTCCATGATTCCCCCGATGATGACTCTCTCGCCGTCTGCCAGCGCGTCCACATCGACTTCAATCGCATCGTTCAAAAACTTGTCGATAAGCACGGGATGTTCCGGAGCGGCGGCCACGGCATAGGTGATGTAATGTTTCAACGCCTCCTGATCGTAGACGATCTCCATCGCTCTGCCGCCCAGGACGTACGAAGGCCGGACAAGAACCGGGTATCCCAGGGACTCCGCGATCTGCAATGCCTGTGCATAGGAGCGCGCGGTTCCACTCGAGGGTTGCTTGATGTTGAGTTTGTCTAAGAGTCCTTTGAACCTCTCCCGGTCTTCCGCCAGGTCGATGCTGTCCGGCGAGGTTCCGATGATCTTGACCCCCGCGCGCTCCAACGCAAGCGCCAGCTTCAGAGGCGTCTGGCCACCGAACTGGACGATCACGCCGTCGGGCTCTTCCCGATCGACGATGTTGAGCACATCTTCCAAAGTGAGCGGCTCAAAATAGAGCTTGTCTGAGGTATCATAGTCGGTGCTCACGGTCTCTGGGTTGCAATTGACCATGATCGTCTCGTAACCATCTTCCTTCAACGCAAACGCGGCATGCACACAGCAATAGTCGAATTCGATCCCCTGCCCGATTCGATTCGGGCCGCCGCCAAGGATCATGATCTTCTTCTTGGATGTCCGATTCGATTCATCTTCCCCTTCGTACGTCGAGTAGAGGTAGGGAGTATAAGCCGCGAACTCAGCCCCGCAGGTGTCGACGGTTCTGAAGACCGCACGCACGCCCCTTTCCAGACGGAGAGAGCGGATCTCCTGTTCGGTTCGGCCCAAAAGCCCGGCAATCCGGTGGTCGGAGAAGCCCATCTGCTTGATCCGGTAAAAGAAAGCCGCAGTCGGCGGTTCGGCTTTGCTCCGATCCTTGTTGATTTCTTGCTCCGTCAAAACAATCTCGCAAATATGATCCAAAAACCAAGGGTCGATCTTTGTAAGCCGATAAATCTCATCGGCAGACATTCCCAATCGAAACGCATCGGCCAGATACCACAGGCGCTGAGAGCTCGGAATCTCAAGCTTTTCCCGCAGGACTTTAAGCTGATCCTCCCGGTTGTCCTCGTCGACGAGAACCTTCTCTTCAAACCCGTAGGAGCCGATCTCTAGCGAGCGCATCGCCTTCTGGAGCGCCTCCTTGAAAGTGCGGCCGATGGCCATCGCCTCGCCTACGGACTTCATCTGCGGCGTCAGGATATCCCGCGCTTTGGGAAATTTCTCGAAGGTAAAACGCGGGACCTTCACCACTACGTAATCGATGGTGGGCTCAAAGGATGCGGGAGTCTCCCGCGTGATGTCGTTGGGGATCTCATCCAAAGTGTAGCCAACCGCCAGCTTCGCCGCGATCTTGGCGATGGGGAACCCGGTCGCCTTGCTCGCCAACGCTGAGCTGCGCGAGACCCGCGGGTTCATCTCGATCACAACCATGCGTCCGTCCTCGGGACGTACCGCGAACTGAATGTTGGAACCTCCCGTGTCCACGCCGATTTCCCGGATCACCCGCAGTGCAGCATCGCGCATGATCTGATATTCCTTGTCCGTGAGCGTTTGGGCCGGCGCCACGGTGATCGAGTCACCCGTGTGAATCCCCATCGGATCGAAATTCTCTATTGGGCAGACGATCACCACGTTGTCCTTGTGATCACGCATGACTTCGAGCTCGAACTCTTTCCAGCCCAACACGGACTCTTCGATGAGCACCTCGTGGACCGGCGAGACGTCAAGGCCCCGCTGGACTAGCTCTTTGAAGTCGTCCGGACCATAGGTGATGTTGCCTCCACTCCCGCCCAAGGTACGGGACGGACGAATAATCAGCGGGAAATTGAGCTCCCGCTGGATTTTCAACGCCTCGCGCATGCTCCTAGCGTAGCCGCTCTGCGGCAAGGCCAATCCGGCTTTCTCCATCGCCTGCTTGAACAGATCGCGGTCTTCCGCCTTCTTAATCGCCTCCAGCTTGGCCCCAATCATCTCAACTCCATAGCGCTCCAGGATCCCCTGTTCGGCTAAATCAATAGAGATATTCAGCGCCGTCTGACCGCCCAAGGTCGGCAGCAGCGCGTCCGGCCGTTCTCTTTGAATGATCTTTTCCACGATATCAACGGTGATCGGTTCGATGTAAGTGCGATCCGCGAAGCCTGGGTCGGTCATGATCGTGGCCGGATTGGAATTAACCAGAACGACGCGAAAACCCTCTTCTTTGAGCGCCTTCAACGCCTGAGTGCCAGAGTAGTCGAACTCGCAAGCTTGGCCGATGACAATGGGTCCGGACCCTATGAGCAAGATCGATTGGATATCCGTCCGTTTCGGCATCTTATCGGCGGCGTTCTTTCTCCATCAGTTCAACGAATCGTCGAAACAGGTAATTCGCATCATGAGGTCCAGGGGAAGATTCCGGGTGATACTGCACGGAGAAAATAGGCATCTCGCGATGCGCCAGCCCCTCTACAGTGTTGTCATTCAGGTTGATGTGGGTGATCGCAGCGGCGCCTTTGAGCGAGTCCGGATCGACCGCGAAACCGTGGTTCTGCGTTGTGATTTCTACTTTCCCAGTCGTCAAGTCTTTCACCGGCTGATTGCCGCCGTGATGGCCGAACTTAAGTTTGTAAGTTTTTCCTCCGAGCGCCAGCCCCATAATCTGGTGGCCGAGGCAAATTCCGAAGATCGGCTTCTTGCCGAGAAGCTTCTGCACATTCTCTTTGGCGTAAGGGACCGCATCCGGATCTCCCGGGCCATTGGAGAGAAAGATACCGTCGGGATTCAGTGCCATGACCTCCTCTGCAGAGGTCCAGGCCGGAACAACCCTGACCCGGCAGCCGGCGTCGGCCAGATTTCTTAGAATGTTGAACTTGATTCCGTAATCATAGGCCACAACGAAGAAGGATTTCTTCTTCTTTTTCTTCTCTGTTGCTGCCTCTATTTTTCTATATCCTTTCCCAAGTTCCCAGTTTCCTTCGTTCCATTCATAGGCCTCTTGGGACGATACTCCTTTCACTAAATCCCTGCCGATGAGCCCGGGCGAACTCCTACCTCTGGCCACCAGCTCTTCCGGGTTTTCGCTCAGGGTGGAGATGATTCCTTCCTGAGAACCTTGATCGCGGAGATGGCGCACCAAGGAGCGGGTATCGATTCCCTCGATTCCTACAATGCCGTGCTCCTTCATATATTCGTGCAGCGGCTGGGTCGCCCGCCAGTTGCTGGGAACAGAGCGATACTCTTTGACGATAAACCCGCGTACAAAAGGTTTACGCGATTCCACATCTTCAGGATTGACGCCGACGTTCCCGATCTCCGGATAGGTCATCGCCACCATTTGTCCCTCGTAGGAGGGATCGGTCAAGATCTCCTGATAGCCAGTCATGCTGGTATTGAAGACGACTTCTCCGAGCGCTTCTCCTTCGGCGCCGAAGGAGCGCCCTGGGTAAACCTGACCGTCCGCAAGCGCCAGAATGGCTTTCACCGAGATCCCTCTAAACTTGAGCCCTCAGCTTTCAGCCTTGATAGGATCGCTGATCGCTGGCTCCTGATGGCTGATCTCTGAACTGATAATAGAATAGATCACCACTTTGTCCCTCTCATTTTGTTCCGCCTCTCTGAGCTTCACACGGACTCTTTCTCTCTCCGAACTCGGTATGTGCTTCCCCACGTAGTTGGGTTTGACCGGCACCTCCCGGTGGCCGCGATCGATGAGAACTGCCAGGCGGACAGAACGCGGGCGGCCCGATTTGAAGATAATGCTCAAGGCATTTTCCACTGTTCTACCCGTATAGATCACATCATCGACCAAGATGACCGGGCGACTTCTGATCTCGAGCGGACGTGGCTCAACCTGCGGCCCAGCCGAGCGGATGTCGTCACCCGCGCCGTAGATATCGATCTCTCCTACTTCGGTCCTGTGCTCGAGTTTTTTATCGAGAATCTCCGCAATGCGCTTGGCGATCACCGCCCCCTTGGTTCGGATTCCTAGAATCAGCAATCGCTCGGGTTCCTCGCACTCCTTGACAATCTCCTCTGCCATTCTGCTCAGCGCCCCCTGGATTTCCTTTTCATCCATGATCGTCCGCTGCGGCCCTGTCTTGTAGGGTTCATAGCCGAGCTCCTCCGCCTGCTTGATGGAATCGAAGATGACTAGCTCTTTTTGTTGGAGCCATTGCCTCACCGTCTCTTCGAGAACGGTGTCATAAAGGCAATACCGTTTCGAAATCGTGTGGCCTACGTATTGGACTTTAAAGCGTTGGGCACAATACGAACAGCTCAGCAGCAGGCCGGCTCCGGCGCCCCTGAAAACGACGTCGAACCTAGCCGCCGCGGAGAGCGGCTCCTTGCGCGTGACACAGTTCGGGTTGGCGCACAGGGGCCCGAGGGTTTGCAGACTTTCATATACATGGGTTTTCTTCTGTCGCGCGGCTGCCCTCCTTCCTTGGCAGGCATCGAACAAGAACTTGAGCAGCGCCATGCGCACAGGGACCCCGTAAGCAGCCTGCTTGAAATAGATTCCCCGGCTGTCCTTATCGACCTCGTGGGCAAGCTCATCTACTCGGGGCAACGGGTGCATGACCACCGCGTCCCTGAAGCGTTTCTCTTTAAGGAAGCCCACGCCGATCCTGGGATAATCGCCATTGCCGCCCTCTGCTTCGCTGATTCGCTCTTTTTGCTTTCGGGTAACATAAAAGGCGTCAAACTTAAGCCCGGTGACCATCTGATTCAACTGATCCTGAACCTCTGTATTAACCTGAGTAAAAAGGGCCAACTGGTGCGGGCGATTAGGAGTGAGGTAGATGGCGTCGGTGTCCGCAACCACGACGCGAAGATCATCGGACGTTACGGGAACCAAATTGTAGTGATGCTCTCTCTCCAATCTTTCAATAACGTACTGCGGCAGCTGCATTCCTTTCGCCGCCAAGGTCACCACATTGGCTCCGAAGCGGGCGAGCGCGTAAACCAAGGAGTGGATCGTTCGCCCGTGTTTGAGATCGCCGCAAATCACGACCGTCAAGCCCTTAAGCTCTCCTTTCTCTTTTTTTAGCGTGTAGAGATCGCAGAGCGTTTGCGTCGGATGCTCGTGGCTGCCGTCGCCGGCGTTGATGACCGGGACATCGGCATATTCGGCCATCGCGGCCACGGCCCCATCCCAGTAGTGACGCACGACCAGTACGTCCGCATAGCTTGAAACGACCCTCGCCGTATCCGCAATGGTCTCTCCTTTGGCCGCCGAAGAAGCCTTCATATCGGAAGAGCTGATGACCGATCCGCCGAGGCGCTGCATGGCCGCCTCGAACGAAAGACGGGTTCGCGTGCTCGGCTCATAGAAAAGGGTCGCCATGATCTTTTGCGAGCAGATGTCGCGCCACGCGGCGGCTCGCTCTCGGTCGGCCATGCCGTCTGCGATGTCGAAGATCTCCTCAATTTCCTGGTTGCTGAGATCATCGATGGTTGTGAGATCTCTTTTCCCCAAGCTCATCCTCCTTTGACATGCATTCGAAGGGCGGGCTGGAACCTGGTTACCGTCACCAGATCGATGCCGTCCGCTTCTTCCAGCAAGACATTGACCCTTTCTGATTCTCTTACCTCAACATTCTTCCCGACAATATCGGCTTTGATTGGCAGCTCTCTCTGCCCGCGGTCGACAAGGATCGCGACAAGAATCTTCTTTGGCTTGCCGAGTCGACCGACAAGATCCAGAGCCGCTCGGATCGTACGGCCCGTGTAGATCACATCATCCACCAACACGACCGTTTTTTCGTCTACGTTAATGGTGGAAGCAGGTTCGGCAGTTGCCTTGCTAGGGGTCACGTCATCGCGATATGGGGTCACATCGACGATTCCCACCGATGGCGCGCTTCCGCAGAATGTCTCGATTCTCTTGCCTATCCTTCGGACCAGATGGGCCCCCCTTGAGCGAATGCCGAGCAACGCCAGGTCCGCCACACCAGCGTCCTTTTCCAGGATTTCGTGCGCCATTCGAGTTATCATGCGCTGGACTTCTTCGGCTTCAAGAAGGATTTGTTTTTCCATTCCGCAAGCTCCAAAAAAAAACCCTCCCGCTAGTGGGGAGGGTTCTCAAGCCAACAAACCGCCTTTGTTTGTACTTTGCATAAAACCTTTGCCGGTCTCACAGGACCAAGTTAAAAGGCTTACTTTTCTATACGCACTCGACCTAAAAAAGTCAAGACAGCACTTGGAAGAAAGACGCACGAAGCAAAAGCGGCGAAGAGCCGAGAGGAGAGAAATTTTCACTTGTACTGCAGAAAGAGCCATGATAACTAAACCCCTCGCCAGAAGGGTAAGAAAGATGCCTCAAAGTCGTGCCTACTATCAAACTCTGCGGGCGATAGGGCAGTCTCTGGAAGCCCAGAAGGTGAATAGCTTCGATCTCAAGTGCCAGGGCGACAGCTATTTCGTTCAGAGCGAGTCCGGCAAGCCTTCTAGCACACTGCAGGGTTGGTTTCAGAAATGGCAGGGCCAAGTAAAAGATTCTTTCCAACTTAACTACACTCCTGAACATATCGAGCGTTTAGAGCGTGACGGCCGAGAGAGACGGCGCGAGCCGCACCGCTTGCCGGACTTTCACAGCCTGTCTAATATTCTCCGCACCGTCGGGGCGTATCTCGACGTAAAAGCCGCGCGCCTGCTTCGGGTCCATAAGCAAGACCTGTCCATAACGATTCTCTACCAGACAAGCCAAGGCCATCCGGAAATAGAAGAGCGCACCGTCGCTTCGTTCTATGATCTATCGGTTCAGATGTATAAGAAGCGAGAGAAGAGGCCTCTGTCCTGAGCTCTTTACGGCAGCAAAATCACGACCCATACGGCAACCGCTGAGAGAATCGAGCAGAAGACCGCAGCAGATCCTAAATCCTTGGCTCTCCCTGAAAGCTCATGCTTCTCCGGACCGATACGGTCAATGACTACCTCAATGGCTGCATTGACAAGCTCGACCACCAACACCATAAGCCAGCTGCCGATCAAAAGCGCGCGCTCAGAGCCGCTCCCTCCTAGCCATAGGCCCGCTGGTGTGACAAGAACAAGCACCAAAAGCTCCAGGCGAAATGCCGGCTCATGAAGACAAGCGGCGCGCAACCCCGCGCAGGAATAGAGCGTTGCGTTAACCAATCGCTTAAACGGACCGGCCATCAGTCGCCGGAGCTGGCTTGAGATTGGGCCAGCCTGGCTCGGACAGCTCCAAGCGGGCCGATATCCACCGGAACCCCTTCAGCATAGGCAATCGATTGATGGGAGTATGGCGAAACGCGTTCTCCCGGCGTAACAATGCCGACAAGGTTGAGCGGATCCGCCGAAGAAACAATGACCGTCTCAGCTTCTCCACGGCTGCGCCGTACCCTACGCAGCGTCTCGACGGCTTCCGGTAGCGCGTACTGCTCTCCGAAAAGGCCGCTCACAAATCTCCCTCCTCGGATCTCCCCTCTCGCTTCAAGCCGCCGGTATATTTCAACCAGCATGCGCCAGGAAAGTACCAAATTTTCACGCGCCAACAGATCGCGAAAAACCACGCCGTAACGGCGCAAAAGTTGGCGCGCCAGGAATTCACTTTTCTGCTCTGGACGGAGGATCGGAGAATGGTTTCGGATTGCCCATAGCGACCAGCGGCCCACCGGCATCAACCGCTCCATGGAAAGGCCGCCGGCAAGCAACCGCAGGCGCCGCCCAGGCTGGCGCTTTACCTCCGGCGTAAGCAAAACCCGCAACCCCGCAATCCCATCGCCGGTCACAACGCCTCGGGCGACAAGCTCCCACAAAGCCTCCTCTGCTTGGCTCCTGAGAAGACCCGTGCCGCGCGCGATATCTGCGAGAAACGAGGCCCCGCTATCCTTCAAATAACGCGCGACAGTGCGCGCGGAGTAAGAGACATCGCCATTAAGCTCATGAGCCTGGTCGCGACCTTCAACGAAATAGCTCAAGTCTTCACGCAGTATAAAGGTGATGGGTGCCACCCGCGTAAATGTTCGTCTTCTCCTTCTTCTTTTCTGACTGTTGGAATCCAGCAACGCCTGCCTTTCTTCATCGCCGGACCCGCCTCCTACCTTTACCCTCCCCCAGGTAACGGCTCCTGCAAGACACAGACTTTCCAAATCGTCCGGGCCGTAGTTCGCGATTCGCGCAGGCAATATAAACTGTTCCCAGGCGGGGGCTGGAAGCTCCAAGCCCTGTAATTGCCCGATAACTTCCAGAACGCCCTCCCGGCCGCGCAGCTGACTGTTCGGCTGCACACGCTGCCAGCAAAGCAAAAACCTCATGAAGTCGGCGGCGGTGACGGGCTCGATCTCTTTTCTGAGCTGGCCGAGGGTAAGGCGATGAATTCGGGAAAGGAGCGCTCGCTCACACCACTCAATCTCCTTCTCGCTCCCTGGGCTTTGAGTGAACCGGCCTCGAAGGACGACACCCCCGGCCTCCAATGCCAACAGGGCTTGCTCTACTTTTGTTCCAGAAAAGCCGAGCCTTTGAGCTAGGTCAGAGACCGTCGTCGGGCCCAACACCTCCATCCAGCCCTGGACGAGCCTCCGCATAACTTCTTCCGGCGATGTTTCGGTCTCCCCCTTTCCAAAAAGAAACCCAACATCTGGATGAATCTCCGCCTCTGGTAAAAGAACCCGAACTAAAGAGAGCTGCTCGGCAGTAACATAGCCCTTTGTCGTTACACCGTCTGTACACCAGGAGACTACCGTCGCCCTTTGTTCTTCAATCAAACTTTCAGCATGCATAGACCATTCTCGAGCCTGATCTAGGGGCAAAATGCACACGCTCATAAGAAAGTCATGCAAATCATCAAGGTCCCGTATGTCGGGCCAGGCTTGCTGGCGCACCTGTTCGATTGCTTCCTGGCTCAACGCACCGATTCCGGCCGCCAGATCCGGGTCCGTCCGCCTAAGCGAGACGGCACGGGCCCGCCTTTCTTCGAGGGGAGCGTCATCTAAGAAAGCATAGGGGTTGGCATTGAGAATCTCATGCGCCATCGGCGAGGGTGCCGGACTATCCACGGCCACGGTGCGCACGGCTCCATCCTCAAGCTTTCCCAGGATGTTTTTGAGACCGTCTAAATCCATCGCCTCGTGCAGACAATCCCGGATCGTCTCGTTGACGAGCGGATGGTCCGGCAACTCCACGGCTCCGACTCGATTGTCCTGGCACATGAGCTGCTCAGGGAAGACGGCGGCAAGAAGATCTTCTGCGCGCATGCGCTGAATCGCCATCGGAACTTTTTTTCCCCCATTGAAGCGGAGCAGCGCGAGCGCTCGGGTAGCATCCCAACGCCATCGGTTCACGAACATCGGCGAAGCCAGGGCGGCTTGCGTCAAATCTCTCTCCAGGCTGGACGGGCGAACGAAGCCAAACACCTCTCCAAGCGGGAACGAATGCTGCTCTCCCAAAGAGAGCACAATGCCGTCGTCGGTTGCCGCCGCCTGAAGTTCGCGATCAAAATTCACACAAAAGCGCTTGCGGAGAGCGAGTCCCCAGGCGCGGTTGATCTTGCTGCCAAAGGGGGCGTGAACGACAAGTTGCATCCCGCCCGCTTCGTCGAAAAAGCGCTCGGCGACCACGCAGTCCAAGGTCGGAATGCATCCCAACACGGCGTGAGTTTCACGGATATAAGAGACGATTTGCTCCGCTCCAAAGTCTAGGGCCCCGGTTTCCGCCCTGAGCCAGTCAAGGACGGAAGCCGGATCGCCTAATCGAGACGCCACCTGGAATCGGAGGTCCGAAACGGCAGCGGAAAGCTCCGCGCTTCGACCGGGCGCTTCACCGAGCCAAAATGGAATGCTGGGCGGAAGCCCGTGAGCATCCTCCACCCAAACTTTCCCCGATGAAACTCGTCGGATGCGCCAGGAACTATTGCCAAGGAGGAAGATATCTCCGGCCAGACTTTCGATCGCAAAGTCTTCGTTCACCTTGCCCACGATCGACTCCTCGGGCAATTTCACGACGTCGTAATCCGCGGTATCGGGTATCGCGCCGCCGTTGGTGATAGCAAGCAAGCGGGCACCGCGCCGAGGCCGCAAGCGGTCATGGACTCTGTCATGGTGCAGATAAGCGCTGCGGCGGCCGCGCCGACGAGCGATGCCCTCGGACAACATCTCCAATACTTGATCGAATTCGTGTCGGCTGAGATCTCTATAAGGATACGCTCTACGGACAACCTCCCAGAGTTCCTCTACAGCCACACCTTCGTCGGCGCTTGCCACGGTGGCAACCATCTGCTGGGCGAGAACATCGAGCGGTTTCTGCGGAATCGTGACTCGGTCCAATTCTCCGGCCCGAACCGCCCGAATGACGGCAGCGGACTGGACCAATTCATCGCGTGTCAGCGGGTAAAGAATGCCCTTGGGCGTCGCGCCCAGCCAGTGGCCTGATCGGCCGACCCTTTGGAGAAAATTTGCAACGGTTCGCGGCGTGCCGATGTGACAGACAAGATCCACAGAGCCGATATCGATTCCAAGCTCAAGCGAGGCGGTGGCTACGACCACCGGCAGGGCGCCACTCTTTAAACCCTCCTCGACTTCCAGACGAGTCTTACGCGACAGACTTCCATGATGGGCACCGACCTTCCCTTCGCCGAGACGGGCGGTGAGTTGATGAGCCACGCGCTCGACAAGCCTGCGGGTATTGACGAAGACCAAGGTCGTTCGATGCGCCT
>DASYRN010000004.1:0-11396 GCA_036004365.1 Binatia bacterium | reverse complement strand
GATTTTTTTCGTCGGGTATGTCGATCTCGAGCCGGCCCGTTCGACTACACAGCGAGAAGAGGAGCCCATGGGCTGCCTGCGAAGACCGGCGCGAAGCTCGGGAAGGAGCAAGGGATGAGTGGGGTACGGGTACTGGTTGGGACACGCAAGGGCGCCTTCGTCCTGACGTCGGACGCCACGCGCGAACGGTGGGACATCAGCGGCCCCCACTTGGCAGGTTGGGAGATCTACCACCTGAAGGGATCTCCCGCGGACCCGAATCGGCTGTATGCGTCGCAGTCCAGCGGCTGGTTCGGGCAGCAGATTCAGCGCTCCAACGATGGGGGCCAGACGTGGGAGCCGGTGGGCAACCAGTTCGTGTACGACGGCGTCCCCGGCACGCACCAGTGGTACGACGGCACGCCGCACCCCTGGGAGTTCAAGCGCGTCTGGCATCTCGAACCATCGCTGAAGGACCCGGACACGGTCTACGCCGGCGTGGAAGATGCAGCGATCTTCCGCTCGACCGACGGCGGCAAGACCTGGCACGAGCTCGCCGGGCTGCGTGGCCACGGAACCGGGCCCAAATGGCAACCCGGAGCCGGCGGGATGTGCTTGCACACGATCCTTCTGGATCCGAGCAACCCGAACCGGATCTTCATCGCCATCTCAGCGGCCGGCGCGTTCCGGAGCGACGACGCCGGCAAGACGTGGCGTCCGATCAACCGTGGCCTGCATTCGCAGTACATCCCCGACCCAACCGCCGAGATTGGCCATTGCGTTCATCGGATCGCGATGCACCGGTCGCGCCCGGGCGTGTTGTTCATGCAGAAGCACTGGGACGTGATGCGCAGCGACGACGCCGGCGAGTCGTGGCGAGAGATCAGCGGCAACCTGCCGACCGACTTCGGGTTCCCGATCGACGTTCACTCGCACGAGCCGGACACCATCTACGTTGTCCCGATCAAGAGCGACTCGGAGCATTTCCCGCCCGATGGGAAGCTGCGCGTGTACCGGAGCCGGACGGGCGGCAACGAGTGGGAGGCGCTCACGAAAGGTCTGCCGCAACGCGACTGCTACGTCAACGTCTTGCGCGACGCGATGGCCGTGGACTCGCTCGATTCGTGCGGGGTGTATTTCGGCACCACCGGCGGGCAGGTGTACCTATCGGCTGACAGCGGGGACAGCTGGACGCCCATCGTCCGAGACCTTCCGGCCGTGCTGTCCGTCGAGGTCCAGGCCTTGCCATGATCCGAGTCGTTCTCCCGGCACATCTCAGAAAGCTCGCGCATGTCGACGGCGAGGTAAAACTCGACGTCGAGGGTCAGGCGACGCAGCGCTCGGTCCTCGACGCGCTCGAGGCCCGCTATCCGATGCTGCGCGGGACGATCCGCGACCACGTCACGCAAAAGCGCCGAGCGTTCGTGAGGTTCTTCGCCTGCGGGCAGGATCTTTCCCACGAACCGCCGGACGCGCCGCTGCCCGACGCGATCGCAACGGGGGCGGAGCCTTTTATGATCGTGGGGGCCATCGCCGGCGGTTAGCACAGTGCTGAAAATACTCTATCGGAGTCCTTCGGCGAAGCTCAGAGCTTGCCCTGAGTTTGTCGAGGGGACGAACGGAGGGTTTTTGATGTCATTGAGGATTTTCCGTTCTACTGAGCATGTCGAAGCATGAGGCTCTCCAAGCATTCTGAACTTTTGCTAGAGGTTGGTCACATTGAGGTGGAAGTCCGCGCCAGCCCGAAGAATTGGCTAGCGCCCTTTAGTGATACTTCGTAGCGCAATAAAAAACTAAAAGGAGAAAATATGGCTACTAAAATCTTCGTGAATCTACCGATAAAAAATCTGAATAAGTCGGTGGAGTTTTTCACCAAACTCGGCTTCAGTTTCAACCCGCAATTTACCGATGAGACCGCCACATGCATGATCGTGAGTGACGATATATTCGTGATGCTGTTAACCGAGGCGAAGTTCAAGACCTTTACTCCCAAAGAGATTTGCGACGCCAAGAAATGCACGGAAGTGCTGGTGTGCCTGTCTCTCGAAAGCCGAGCAAAAGTCGATGAGATGGTTCGAAAAGCGGTCGCCGGCGGAGGCACCACCTACAATCAACCGCAAGACCATGGTTTCATGTACGGCCACGGCTTTCAGGATTTGGACGGTCACATCTGGGAACTCATCTACATGGAGCCAAGCGCGGTAAAGCAAGCTTAAGAGCAATGAGAAACAACGCTCGATTCCAGCGAAGCGAATAGGGAAACGTCAAGGGATTTTTCACCTCGGGTGATTTTGCGACATCCTCTCCCTAGAACAAATCAATTTCCCTCTCCCCTTGTGGGAGAGGGTTAGGGTGAGGGGGCGCTATCTCAAGGAGGGCTCACGTGAAGTACAAGGGGAGCTGTCACTGCGGCAAGGTTGCGTTCGAGGTAGAAGGCGAACTCAATGGCGCGACGGCATGTAATTGCTCTATGTGTTCCCGCAAAGGATCTCTCCTGTGGTTTGTGCCGCGCGACCAACTCCATGTGCTTACACCGGAAGAAGACATCGGCACGTATACGTTCAACAAGCACGTCATCAAGCACCGCTTTTGCCAGACGTGCGGCATTCACCCGTACGGAGAAGGCACCGATCCAAAGGGCAACCGGATGGCCGCAATCAATATTCGCTGCCTCGAAGGAATCGACTTAGCGAGCGTTCCCGTTCAGCACTTCGACGGACGGTCGTTGTGAAATCAGTAACGCATGAATCTCCTCGTAAATCTCGACGTTGATGATCTCAGCCCTTCACGCGCGTCTTCGATGGCGCACGGCTTCGGGCGCGAAAAGTCGCAGTAAAGATGTCCTGAACGTCCCCTTCGTTCGTCGTAGAAATAGACTGAAGCCGAAAAAGGAAAACTTACTATGCTCAAAATAATCCTCATCGCTCTCGCAGTAATCATCATCGTGTTCGTCATCATCGTCGCCATGCAGCCATCCGAGTTCCGCGTCACACGGAGCGCCACCATCTCCGGCCCGCGATCGGCGGTCTTTGCGCAGGTAAATGATTTCCACAAATGGGAAGCATGGAACCCCTGGGGAAAAATCGATCCGGCGATGAAGCAAACGTACGAGGGTGCGCCGGCCGGAACCGGCGCTGTTTACACGTGGGCCGGCAACAAGGAGGCCGGCGAAGGACGCATGACAATCACTGAGAGCCGTCCGAACGATCTGATCAGAATCAAACTCGAATTCTTCAAGCCCTTCCGAGCCACCAACACCGCGGAGTTCACCTTCAAACCGGAAGGGAATCAAACTGTGGTCACGTGGAGCATGACCGGCGAAAACAATTTCATGGCCAAGGCAGTCCACCTTTTCATGAACATGGACAAAATGGTCGGCGGTCAATTCGAGAAAGGTCTCGCGAGCATGAAATCGGTGGCGGAAGCAGCGCCCAAGCAATAGCGCGGCGACCTTCACCTTTTCAAACAGAAAGGAGAAAAACCATGGCCGAAAGAAAAAATAATCTCGCTGAGTCTTCTGCAGGGCAAGAGCTTGTGATTACGCGCGTCTTCGATGCGCCGCGTGACGTCGTGTGGAAGGCCTGGACGGACCCTGAACGGGTGAAGCGCTGGTGGGGGCCGAAGAACTTCACGGCGCCCGTTTGCAAGATCGATCTCCGCGTCGGCGGAACTTATCTCTCTTGCATGCGGTCGCCCGAGGGACAGGATTACTGGAGCACGGGTGTCTATCGCGAGATCGTGCCGTCGGAGCGGATCGTCTGCACCGATTCTTTTGCCGACGAGAAAGGCAACCCGGTACCGCCATCCCACTATGGAATGGGCGGAGACTGGCCGTCGGAATTGCTGGTGACGGTGACTTTCGAAGAACAGAAAGGCAAAACAAAGCTCACCCTGCGGCATGCCGGCATCCCGGCGGACCAGCGGGAATTGTGCGGCGCCGGCTGGAACGAATCCTTCGACAAGCTCGCCGATTACCTGGCGAAGGCTTGAGCCAAGCTTACACCCGGAACGCTAGACAGTGTGGAGACTGCTTGCTTTAACTCAGCCCACGCTAAGCTCACCACTAACGGAGATGGCTTCATTAAAATCAAAGTATTTATCCGTTCACCCTGAGCGATGTCGAAGGGCTCCGGCAAGCCTCCGACACAATCTGTCGTTTGGGAGAATCGCGACGCCGGTTCTGGAACGCTAGCTTCGGACGATTATCCGCGCGAGTTGCAACCAAGGAGAAGAAACATGGCCGATAGAAAAGATATCCCCCCTGCCCCGAGACTGTGTCGCAATTCCGTTCATGGTTCGACAGGCTCACCACGAACGGATGGTGACACTCCGAAATTCAAAGACTCAGCCGTTCGTTCCGAAGCTCTCGAAGGACGGGCGATTAATTGCGATACAGCCTTCCCGGGCGGGAGGACGGCGGTGAGTCGCCACGGGGGAGACCGATCATGAATGTTGCACTGTGGATTGCTCAAGGATTGCTCGCGGTCATCTTTCTGTTCGCCGGTGGCATGAAATTGGTCATGCCGATCGAGGAGATGATGAAGCAAATGCCGCTGCCGCTGCCGGGATGGTTCGTGCGGTTCACGGGAGTAGTCGAGGTACTCGGCGCGATCGGCGTGATCCTCCCCTGGCTCGTGGGCATTCGGCCGGGGCTGACACCGCTGGCGGCCGCCGGGCTGGTAATCGTCATGATCGGTGCCACGGTGTACACGCTAGCTGCCGGTGATGTCGCGCCGGCACTGATTTCGCTGGTGGTGGGACTTCTCGCCGCGTTCGTCGCCTACGGCCGCTGGCGGCTGGTGCCGCATCGCGGCTCGGCCAGCAATGATTGAAGACGCAACCAAAGCGACAGGGTGTTGAAAAACTCTGTTCTCAGACCGTTGAAAAAGGCCTGAAGGAGGATTCATGCGATACGCCGATGGATATGTCTTGCCCGTTCCCAAGAAAAACCTGCAGATCTACCGCCGCATGGCGGCGAAGGCCGGAAAGATCTGGCGGGAGCACGGTGCTCTCGAGTTCCGCGAGTGCGTCGGCGACGATGTGAAGCCGGGAAAGCTCACGTCGTTCCCTCAGAGCGTCAAGCTCAAGCGCGGCGAGACGGTGGTGTTCTCGTGGATCGTGTCAAGTCGAAGTCGGATCGCAATCGTGTCAACGCCAAGGTGATGAAGGATCCGCGCCTGGCGAAGATGATGAATCCGAAGGCCATGCCCTTCGACGCCAAGCGCATGATCTGGGGCGGGTTCAAGGTTTTGGTCGACCTCTGAGCGTGGCCGGGCATGATGCTCAAGAGAAAATAGTTAAGTTAAGGAGGAGATCGATGTTAAGAGATAGTAAAGCATTCAGCGGTTTTTCGGTCGACGATATCCAAAAGGCGAAAGAGTTCTACGGCCGAACACTAGGGCTGGGGGTTTCTGAATCCAATGGCCTCTTAGAGCTGCACCTTGCGGGAGGCACTACGGTTCTCATATATCCCAAGCCTAACCATGCTCCGGCAACCTTTACCATCTTAAATTTCCCTGTGGACAATGTCGACGAAGCGGTGGACGAGCTCACTAAGCGCGGCGTGCGCTTTGAGATCTATAACGAGCCCGACCTCAAGACGGACAAAAAAGGGGTTGCTCGTGGACAGGGTCCCACCATTGCTTGGTTTAAAGACCCCGCCGGCAACATTCTATCGGTGCTTGAGGAGAAGTAACCACTATTATCGAGCCGGCTTTTATCACCCGATGCCCGGTTTTCTCGCGACGAGCATTTTCCTCGCTTCGTCAAGGCATTCGCGCGCAAGGCGTTTACATATGCGAGCGCCTACTAGTCGACGGCTACCTAGGTGCAGCGCTGTGACTCCTGACCCCTTTTCTGGCTAAAAATTTTTCTTCATTGTTTGGCTCAATTTATTTCACTATGATGCCCAAGAGGTGTGCCGACAGCTATCGACAAATCTGATCCACAGACTCGCCAACTAATGAGAAGAAATCAACGCGCAAAAGTCGGGGCGATGGGATCAACGGCTCGGCGCGACCCTGCTCCGAGCGCACGAGGGAAGCCGCGCGCGATACATCGGCATCTAGGCCGCCTATGAAATCTCCAAACTTGGCCAACTTGCCTGGCCTCGAAGACAAAACCTTTTTATTGCTGATTATTGCGGTGTCGCTGGCATTCGCATGGATCCTCTGGCCGTTCTACGGAGCAATTTTCTGGGGAACTGTCATAGCAATCCTGTTTGCGCCGCTCTATCGGCGACTGTTGAGGTCCATGCGGCAGAGGCGCACACTTGCTGCGCTCGTTACGGTGATGATCGTCCTGATGATAGTGATTCTGCCGCTAACGTTGATCGCCGCCTTATTGGTGCAGGAAGGGTTGAGCGTGTATGAGAGGATCCAGTCGGGAGAGCTGAATATCGTCGGGTATTTTCAGCAGGTCTTTGGCGCCTTGCCGGCATGGGTGACCAATCTGCTGGATCGCTTTGGGCTGACAAACCTTGGCTTGATGCAAGAGAGACTGTCCAGCAGTCTGATGAAGGGCAGTCAGTTCGTTGCCGCCCAGGCTTTGAGCATTGGCCAGAACACGTTCGACTTCATCGTCAACTTGTTCATCGTGCTGTACCTGCTGTTCTTTCTGCTGCGCGACGGTGACGACCTGTTCAAGCGCATCAAAGATGCGATTCCGTTGCACGCAGAGCAACAGCACGATCTCTTCAACAAGTTCACCACCGTCATCCGCGCCACAGTCAAAGGCAACATCGTCGTCGCCGTCGTGCAAGGAGCGCTCGGCGGCCTGATCTTCTGGTTTTTGGGTGTCCACGCCGCGGTGTTATGGGCGGTGTTGATGGCCTTTCTATCGCTGCTGCCCGCGGTAGGAGCCGGCCTGGTCTGGTTGCCGGTCGCCACTTATTTTCTGGTCACTGGTGCTATATGGCAGGGCGTCGTTCTGATCGCGTTTGGCGTGCTCGTCATCGGCTTAGTTGACAACATCCTGCGTCCCATCCTGGTCGGTAAGGACACCAAGATGCCCGACTACGTTGTGTTGATCTCCACCTTGGGCGGCATGGCGATCTTCGGTCTCAACGGTTTTGTGATCGGGCCGGTGATCGCGGCGATGTTCATAGCCGCCTGGGATATTTTTTCTGCATCGAGGTCGGGGACCCGGATTGATCGCACCGGGCCTTGAAGTGCCCCTTTTCTTTTGTTCTGGTTCGCTGGCCGCGTGAAGCTGGTTCTGTCGATCGAGGAGATAACAAAGCAGATGCCGCCGCCGGGCTGGTGATCAAGCACCCGCGCCTCGCGAAGATGATGGATCCGAAGTCGATGCCCTTCGATGTGAAGCGCATGCTCTACGGCGGTTTCAAGGTTTTGGTCGATGCCTAGCGCCATGCTCAGATTGTACGACTGAGAATACCAGCGCGCTCGCGTCGACATCACCTTGGAACAGGCCGGTGCCGATCACGCTATCCAATCCGCTCCGAAAGATTGTCTAGAAGGAAGGTTTGACTCCGTTACCTTCCTTAATGAAGTGAGCCGGATGGCGGCGATGTGCCGCTCCGTCGATCAGCCGCTGCTGGTCTCCTCCGACTTCGCCCCAGCGCTCGGCGAAGCAAGAAGCCGCCTCGTCTCGGTTGGACGTTACGCGCGTCGCGGCGTCGGACGCGCGCAAGATTTATTTACGCTCGAATAGGTCGGAGCGATTGATAGAAAGATTGTTTAGATATCCAGGCAGGACCCCAAATATCTCCTCGAATATCTTCTGCTGTGTCCCCCGAATTCTGCGGTCCAGGGATCGGCAAGACAAATTTCGGCCCATGCGGAGCGCTGCCTCGATACCCTGGTAGTAGCCGGGAAGGTAAGTGAGGGTGCGATAGCCCATACGCTCATAGAAGAGCTGGGCTCCCTCGTTTCCCTCGCGCACTTCCAGGGTGATGCTGAATATCCCCGCTACGACGGCGCACTTCTCGAGCCACTCAAGGAGTCGGCGTCCGATGCCTGCTCGCCTATAGGGTGGTGCCACAGCGAGAAGGTCCAAGTGTGCGTCGTCGTCTCCGTAACGCATAATCGCAAACCCGGCAATGTGACCATGTATGTATGCGACGAGTACGTTAACATCGGGCGCGCCAAGACTCGCTGCTACCCGCACAGGTGTCCAGCGCCATGGGAGACCGTACTCAATTAAATCCCGCGACAGATTGGCAATGGCGGTAGCCTCTGCCGCTCGCGCCAATCGCAACGATAGTTCAAAACTTGTCATGAGGTGTATGGCCTAACACACAATGTTTTTATCCCCAGTGTTCGGAGCAATCAAGTTCTATGATGATGGGGCGGCAGCAATTCAGTGATAACCCAGGGTTGGACTAAACCGACAAGCAGGCCGTAAGTTGCGACCAATCAGATTGTCCGCTGGTGGTGGTTGAATCGGTCCTTCCGGCTCAATCATCACCCAGTGGTCGCAAATACGATTGCACGAACTAGAAAGGAAGGTCGACCCCGCTACCTCCACACACAAATCTGACCCCAAACTGATGCGAGGTTGACATAATAGCTCGTTAGCACATACTCTGTGGCCAAAAATGGGTGGCGCCGCCCGGGCCCTGCGCCCGTGCTGCTCCAATTCAATTCACAAGTGAGGAGTTGTTCCCATGTTGACACTCTATTTCAGTCCCGGTGCTTGTTCCTTGGCCTCTCACATCGGTCTCGAAGAAACCGGCGCGCCTTACGAGGCAAAACCGATCCTGCTCGCCAAACAGCAGCAGAAGACCGAGGCCTATCTGAAGATCAACCCGCGGGGTAAAGTCCCGGCGCTAAACGCCGACGGCAAGATCCTTGTCGAGAACACGGCGATACTCACTTACCTCGCAAGGCGGTTTCCAGAAAAAAAGCTGATGCCGGCCGATCCGAGCGAGGAGGCGCGCTGCATCGGGACCATGTGCTGGTTCTCCAGTATCGTGCATCCCTCGTACCAGCGCGCTAATCGGCCCGAGCGTTTCGCCGACGGCGAAGCCGCGCAAGCCGCGGTCAAGGAAACGGGGCGGAAATCTTTCTGGGCCAATTGCCAGGAGATCGATTCCATGTTCCAGGGAAAAGACTGGATCATGGGCAGTCAGTACACCCTCGTCGATCCTTACGCGCTCGTTTTCTACGGCTGGGGCGTACGCGGCGGATTTCCCATGAACGAGCTCAGCGCCTACACGGCGTGGCGGGAGCGCATGCTGCAGCGCCCGACGGTGCGGAAAACTTTAGAGGCCGAGCAGAACGTTTCGACATAATAGGATTAAAGGAAACAGGCTACTTTTCAGTGTCTCGAAGCCAAAAAGTAGCCTGTCCCAGCCTGTCCCCCTTTTTCTCACTACGAGCGATGATGGGGACCGTTGCCAACCTGAGTTGGCTCACTCGTCGAATAGAAATGATTTGCCGGTGATCAGCAAACGTCCCGGCGCGCGAATTCGAGGCGCAGGAGATCGTTTCTCCTTATTCCCCATGAGAGCAGGAGATCGTATGGACATTGATCTGGAACAGATGACGCGAGAAAAATTGATCGCAGAAGTGAAAAAGCTGCGACAAGGGATCCGTCAGCATCGTGACAGTACGCGACACGAACTCTGCTGGCATCATCCAGCGCTGTGGGGATTGCTGCCTGAGAAGACCGATCCTCTCCCCGTTGTCCCGGAGTGGCCTCAATTCATGCAAGGCTGCATCAGATATCGTCAATCGCTGGACGAGCAAGCAGGCCGCGCGCGGCGCACTGACGAACCCTATCAAAGAGAATGATGCAAACCGCCGTGAAGGATCATCTGCGGCACTTGGGTTGATTTGCCCGAGCCGGTTGGCGTGGTTAAAGCCAAACGCTTCGGCCTGGTCGGGGTTTCGAGCAATGGAAGTTCGTGCTACAGCAGCAGTGCTCGCTTCAGATCCGCAAGAAGGTCCTGTACGTGCTCAATTCCCACGGACAAACGGATCAGCCCATCATAAAGTCCCGCCCTCTTGCGTTCTTTCTTGGGGATCGAGGCGTGTGTCATGATGGCAGGCAGCTCGACCAGCGATTCGACACCCCCGAGACTCTCCGCGATCTTGAAGAGGCGCAGGCGCCCCAGAACGCGGCGCGCGTCCGCCAGCCCTCCTTTCACCTCAAACGAGACGATCCCGCTGAAGCCGTCCATTTGGGAAGCGGCGAGATCATGGCCTGGGTGGTTAGGCAGCCCAGGATAGTAGACCCGACGTACGCGTGGATGATCCTGCAAGAACTGCGCGATCTGCATCGCGTTCTTTTCGTGCTCCCGCATGCGCAGCGCTAGCGTTTTCATCCCTCGGAGCGTGAGAAAGCAATCGAAGGGAGAAGGCGTCGCGCCCGCGGCATTTTGCAGGAACTTAAGCCGCTCATAGAGTGAGGGCTCATTGAGGCAGATAGCTCCCCCGACTACGTCCGCGTGTCCCGCCAGGTATTTGGTTGTGGAGTGAAGGACGAGATCGGCGCCGAGCTCAAGGGGGCGCTGGAAGAAGGGGGACGCAAAGGTGTTGTCGACAAGACAGAGAGCCCTGTGGTCATGGGCGATTTTCGCCGCCGCACTGATGTCCGTAATCCTGAGAAGCGGGTTTGTCGGCGACTCAATCCAGACAAGCCGGGTTCGCCGAGTTATGGCGCGCTCGATCTCTCTGACACTGGAGGTTTCAACGAAGGAAAATGTGAGCCCGAAGTCTTGCAACACGGACCTGAAGAGCCGGTAGGTGCCGCCATAGACATCGCGCGAGGACACGACGTGATCCCCCTTCTTGAACAGAAGCATGACAGTGCTCGCCGCGCCCATACCGGAGGAGAAGGCGAGGCAGTACTCGGCCGTCTCCAAGCTCGCGAGCGCTGTCTGGAGCGCCGTGCGCGTCGGATTGTCGGTCCTGGAGTAGTCGTACCCTTTATGGATGCCAGGCTCGATCTGCGCGAAAGTGCTTGTCTGATAGATCGGAACAGTAATCGCCCCTGTCGCGGATTCGGGTTCTTGTCCGACATGGATGGCACGCGTGGCAAATTGGATGAAATGCCCGCGGGCTTT
Source organism: Binatia bacterium (assembly GCA_036004365.1). Classification (GTDB taxonomy): domain Bacteria; phylum Desulfobacterota; class Binatia; order UBA9968; family UBA9968; genus DP-36. Next base: position 388 of record DASYRN010000004.1, on the reverse strand, counting down.
TTTTTGCGCCGTCACGGGCGCCCGCCTACGTGCTCGACCACATCAAATCGTGTCACAATCCCCTGATACTTCCCTCGGTCACAGACGAGAACCGCCGGAGAAGACTTGAGGAGCTGCAAAACCTCGTAAACGTCTTCGTCTGGTCCGACTGTGGGAAACGGCGGCTCAAGCAAAGCTCCAACGGTACGCTCCATCACCTCGGGAGTCTCCATGGACCTTTGGAAGAGCGCGCTCTCGCTCAGTGACCCGACGAGGTTCCCCTTATCGAATACGGGGAGTTGCGAGACGCCGAAACGGTTCATGGCCGCGATCGCATCGCGCACGGTCGACGTCATCTCAACCGACAGAAGCTCGGGGAGCTTTCGCCGTTTCGATTCGAGAATGTCGC
>DASYRN010000003.1:0-19639 GCA_036004365.1 Binatia bacterium | reverse complement strand
ATTTTTTTTCTTGTTCTCTCGGTCTCGGCCAGGTTGGCGCAAGCCGCTGAGAAGATAAGAATCTCCGTCTCCGGCAGCTACAACATGATTTTTTTATCCGCGGGAGTCGCCCAGAAGAAAGGGTTTTTCCAGGAAGAAGGGCTCGACGCGGACATCGTCGTCATGAGAGCCGCTACTTCGATCGCCGCCCTCGCCAGCGGGGACATAGACTACACCATGCTTACGGGGTCGGTGATCCGCGCGGCCATCAGAGGCCTTCCGGTGCGGTTGGTCGCGGGCCTGATGAACAGTTCACCCCACGTTTTGCTGGCAAGGGCTGAAATCAAATCCGCCAAAGAGCTTCGCGGCAAAAAAGTAGGGATCGGCGCTTTCGGCGACGCGACGCACGTGCTCGGCAGAATAATCGTCGCACACCATGGAGTCGATCCCGATAAAGAGGTCCAATTCCTGGCTTTGGGAACTGACTCGGGTCGCTTTGCAGCGTTGCAGCAAGGACTGGCCGAAGCCGTTGTGACCTCGCCGCCATGGGATTTCGAGGGGAAAAAGATGGGCTACGCCATTCTTGCGCGGGCCTATGACTACCTGAACTATCCGCTCTCCGGTGTTGGAGCCCACGTAAAGACCATTCAGCAGAGTCCCGGGCAAGTAAGGCGGGTAGTCAAGTCTTTAATCAAAGCTTCCCGGCTCATCCGCGAGAACAGGGAGGAAGCTGTTAAGGTTTTGGTGGCGTGGGGCAACATAGCGAAGGAACACGCGTACGCTTCCTATGATTCCACCGTGAAAGTGATCAGCGCTGACGGAACTATTCCTAGCGATGGGCTGAATCTCTTGATCGACCTGGCCAAGAAAGATGCGAAGATCACCCGCGAGATACCGCTAAGCGAGGTGGCCGACTTCCGTATCCTAAAGGAAGCACAAAGGGAGCTCGGCCTGTAACCCCCTCTCTTTTATCCTCTCCGTTCATGGTTCGACACGCTCACCACGAACGGATGGCGACCTCCGAAATTCAAAGATTTAGCCGTTCGTCCTGAGGCTCTCGAAGGGCGGGCGGCTAATTGCGACGCAGCCTCCGTCGCGGGAGAGGGAAGGGTGAGGGGGAAGCGAGCTACCAGCTTTCGGAAATAACGACTTGGTTGCCTTCGGGATCGCTGATGCGAATCTGACCCGCCGCGCCCGCCACGGGAAAGACCTCGACCCCAGCATCCATGAGACGCTTCCGAACGTCAGACAGGTCATCCACTTGGATGCCGAAGTACTGGATGCCGCTGCGTGCGAGCGTCTGTTTTCTGGTGAGCGTCAGGTTCACGATTCCATCGCTGAGCAGAATCGAGCCGTCGGGATCCCGCCGCACCAGCTCTAAGTCGAACTGTGACTTGTAGAACTCGCAGGCATCGTCGGGATTGGTAACCTGCACCACGGCAAGCCGAACGCCCGGCAGCTTCTTCTCCTCCCGGCCCAGAAAACCTCTGGAGGAAAGGTCCACGTTGTTTCCCCACGGATCGATGAACCGGACCTCCGCCGGCCGCGCCGCTTGAGGCCCTTGAACGCCGGCGGAAACCTGGGGACTGTCCCCCCGCCTTAGCGAAGGCGGCAGCTTTGAAACCGCTTCGTCCAGGTTATCCACCATGAAGCCGTAGTGCGCGATCCCCTCTGTTTGATTCGCTTCGCTGCCATCCGACCTGTGGGTGCCGACGACCGAGGCCTTGGCGACATTTTGCTGCAGGAAAGCCAGATTGAAGAGGCCATCGATCACCATCCGTGAGCCGCTTGGAAAAACCTTCACCTCCTCAAGACTGAAGAACTTTTGGTAAAAGTCGCTGAGCTTTTTAGGCTCCTTGGAAATAAAGGCGATATGTCTCAGCTTACCCATGATCATTCCCTCCAGTAGTTCTAATGAACTATATATTTCCCCGCACGCTTTGCTGTCAAGCTGGGTGTCACCGACGATTCCAGTTCTTAGTCTGAGCCTTTTGTTTTTCGTGTTTGTCGCGAAGAGCGGAATCGCATAAAATTATTGAAGATACCCATGAGTCCAGAGATCATCGTCCCCATCCTAATCATAGTGGCGGCTGGGGTTGTCATTTTCTTTATCCGCAAATGGACTGAGCTGCCGGCACCCAAACGGCCGCCGAGCGAGCCTTCTATCCGTCTGGAGGTGCCGCCGGTTGAAGGTAAAACGGACCGGATTTTAATCACCCATCCTCTTATTCGCCGGGCTGCGGAGAAGGCGCTGGCCGACGGTGGTAAGGCCGCTAGATATATAACAAGAGACGCGGAGGGGATTTATTTCTCATTTCACAGCATCGAAGATCCGGTCCAGCGCGCGAAAGCTGTGGAGATGATCAAAGGCATCGAGAAAGGCGGGGAAGTGAATATGAACCTAACCGAACTCGTCCAGCTCGTGCGCCGCCTCTTCAATAAATAGGAAAACGACGTGACGCTACGCCCTGCGTTCAAGCGGGAGCAGGCTTTTAGCGGGGGGGTTCCAGGTAAGAGAAATCAAAAACCCGGTTCACGGGAGTTTCCCGCGTAATGCCTTCGGCTTGACCGGTATCGCGGATGATTTCAGCCGCCAAGGCCGCATCGATCCTTCCATCCGGCGTCTCGGCCTTTCTGTGATAATCATAGGTCCTTGAAAGCAAATCTTCGTCGTCCAGTTTTAGAAAGCGCTTCAGGATGGCGACTGTGGCGGGTTTGTTTTCTCGGGCGAAAGTCCGTGCGCGGGTAAGGGCGCGGATCATGCGGCGGACTTGGTCCGGGGAGCGCTCCATAGTTTCGCGCATCGTCACCAGACCCGTGCTCGGGATGCGGATGAAGTTGCCGGCAAATCCCAAGTTTTTCAGTCCTTCACGGTATGCGAGAAAGTTATGCGGCGGATTGAGCAACCCAGCCGAGATGCGCCCCGCCCTCAATGCGCCGAACATCGAACCCTGCGTGCCGACCGCGAGAAGCGTCGCCTGGGAAGGATCAATCCCGGACTGTGCGAGAATGCTCCGCATCGTGACGTCATGTAAGCCTCCGCGCGATGAAATTCCAAGCAGTTTTCCTCTAAGGTCCGCGATGGAGCGGATGTCCGGGGTTGCCACTAGGTCGATAAGAGGCCGATCGACAAAGCACATCACGACCCGAGTGTTGATGCCGCGTAGGTTAGCGACCACTGCTGAGCCCACTGTCGTGGCGTATTGGATCTCGCCGCTGAGAAGCACCTTGATGTTGAGCGCGGCGGGCATCAGGACCATTTCGACGTTGAATCCCTCCTTCTGAAAGAATCCCTGGTCTTTAGCGACCGCTATCGGCATCGTGGTCACGGTGAGGGAAGGGATACCGATCTTGACGTTCTCGGCAGATGCGGGGCTGAAAAGTTGCAGCCATAAGACAGCCGCTAATCCGACGACTGTAAGTGATTTCTGGCGTTCTAATGCGTCACTCCCGGTGAGTTGAGTAACATCCTCTCCCTTGACGGGAGAGGAATGAGGTGAGGGTCTGACCCTCTCCCACAAGGGGAGAGGGAATGCTCGCTCAAGGCATCGCTCAAGAAGCAGAATGTTTTGTCGGATTAGAAGTAACAACATTACAGATGCCGTCAATCCAGTGGGTAGAGCCGGCGGGCGTTGTCATTTAGGATTTTTCGTTTTGCGGCATCGCTTACCTTTCGATTTTCCATGATCGGTTCAGACGCGCCCGGAAATCGGCTGTCAAAGTGGCTGTAGTCTGACGCAAACACAATCCAGTCATCGCCAAGGGTGTCAACCACATGGGCAAGCTCCGTTTCATCGGCTTCGCAGGAGAAGTAAAGCTGCCCGCGTTCAAGCAGCTTGCTTGGTCTCGTATTCAGAGCTGGCGCTTGGGGTCCGAGAATCTCCTCATGTTCGTCCAGGCGATAGAACCAATAGGGAACCCAGCCGCAACCGGACTCGAGAAATACGAACCGGAGCTTTGGAAAGCGATCCATCAGCCCTTCTCCTATGACGACGGAGAGCGCGATCATTTGCTCGAAGACATGGCCAAGTAGGTGGGAGTAAAAGAAATTGTCAAATCGGATGGTGCCTGTTGCCTCGGAGCCATAGCGCCCCAGGAACATGTGGACGCAAATGGGAATGTTCAAGCGCTCGGCCTCTTCGTAAATAGGAAAGAAATAGGGATCTCCCATGTGACGTCCGCGCAGATTAGGCAACAGCGATACGCCGACAAATCCGAGCTCGGTCACGGCGCGCCTGAGTTCGGCAACCGCCGCTGGAATATGCTGCTGTGGAAGGACTGCTGTTCCCTTGAGACGTGACCGATTTGCCGAGCAGTACTCCGCGACCCAAGTATTCCGCGCCCGGGCGAGTTCGGTTGCAAAAGCGGCATCTTCGAGGACCGGAATAGTTCCACCGAGACCGCCGCCGAAGAGTACAGCGACATCAATCCCTTCGCCGTCCATATCAACGAGCCGAGCCTTCGGGTCTTTCATTCCCTCACGGCGAGGATGCGGACGGCCATAGGGTCCGCCGACTCCAATGCCCGGCCCGCTTGGTTTGGGCCAGGCCTTTCCTTCGATGAAGAGACGAGACTGACCGTCGCTGGCCGGACGGCGCTCTGGCGCCATAGACTGGTATTTTCGAGGCAATCGTTCTTTCCAGTTGATATGGGCTTCTTCGAGATGGCCATCGGCGTCGACCGTGGGGATCTTGTTCATCCTTGAACCTCCTTCGGAACTGAGAACGTGATCGACTGGCGCAATGTACAATCATTGCGCAAATGAAATCAACAATGGCGGTTAAGCTTGGCGGAAGCGGTCTCAGCCTATCCAATCCCGAGAAGTTTCAGGGCATTCTCACCCAGGATTTTTCTCTTCGCATCGAGGCCAATGTCGGTGCTGTCCAGAATAGCCTTCGGCGCGCCCGGAAAGGTTGAATCCCAATGGGGATAATCCGAGGCGAAAAGAACGCGCTCTTCGCCCACGGTCTGAACGATGGCTCCCAGATTGTCTTCGTCCGGCTCGCAGGAGATGTAACACTGGCGGCGGAAATAGTCGCTCGGCTTCATCTTAAGCCGCGGGACCTGGAAAGGCAGTTTTTCAAAATGCTCGTCCATGCGCCACAGCCAGTAGGGAAGCCATCCCGCTCCCGATTCGAGGAAGATCACTCTTAACTGCGGAAACTTCTCCAACACCCCCTTACAGACGAGGCTCAAGCAGGCGAGCATCTGCTCGAAAGGGTGGGAAATCGTATGAGTGAAGAACCACTGGCCGGGGAACCGATCCGCACCCGCGGTAGGAAGATAGGCCCCTGAACCTTCGTGCACCATGAGGGGTATTCCCAGCTCCTGAACGATTGCGTAGAAAGGATCGTAGTAAGGGTCGTCCAAAGTCCGTCCCTTAACCGGATTGGGTCGGACAAAGACCCCCTTAAAGCCTAGCTCCGATACCACTCGACGGGTTTCCTCCACCGCTGCCCCGATATCCTGAACGGGAATGACCCCGACGCCGAGAAGACGCCTGGGATTGGTCCGGCAATAATCGAAGAGCCAGTTATTGTAAGCGCGGCAAAGAGCCACGGCATACGGCTCTTCCTCGACCGACGGCAAATAAAGGCCGGCCGAAGGAAAGAGTATGCCGGCCTCGATGCCCTCCACGTCCATGTCGTTAAGTCGAGCCGTGGGGTCCATCCCACGCTCTCTGTGAGGATTGGCGGGGGAATGGTCCCGCTTGGTCTCGAAGGGAGACTCATCCGGTTTGCGATGGTAACGGGTCCCTTCAAGAAGAAAAAGAAGCTGGCCATTGGGGACCCTTTGGACCTTCGGGGCTCGAGCACGAAAGGGCGGCTCCAAGTAACGCTCCCAGAGGTCGTCGGCCTCTCGCACGTGACCATCAATGTCTATGATCCGCATCGAACTCATCCCCCTTACATCTGTAGAGAAAAAACTTACCTACGTTCCTTCAAAACCTCTTCTACGATGGTTGTATCTGCCACCTTTTCAAGAGGAATCTGCGCTTTTCCTTCCTGTTCCAAGACCGTCTGGACGGCCTGAAGGAGCACTCTCGCGTCCTCTATCATGAGGCGAGAATAAATTTCATACGACTCGGACGCTGTTCCCTCGTCTAGCTCGAAAAATGATCGTAGGAATTGAATAACGTCACTCTTCTGGTTTCTGATCCATCTCATGGTATCGAGTTGGGCTCGAATCATTTTCTTAACCTGTTCGCGCTCCTGCTGGATCTTGCGAATCGAGGTCCCAATCCCTACCGTCGCCATCTCGAGGACATCCACGGCCGTTCCCAGGATATTGTAGCCTTGCCTCTTCGCCATAATGAAATAGGGAAGCGACAGAGCGGTGGCGTCGATCCTCCCGGTCAGCAGCGACTGAAAGCGCGCATCCGAGCCGGCCATGGAGATAAAGACGACGTCCGCGCGTGGGTCGAGTCCGCCGCGTCGCACGAGATGGCGAGCCACCACGTCGTCGGCGGCTCCGATTGTCACAGCGATAACTTTTCCCTTGAGATCCTGTATCGACTTGATGCTCGGTTTGGCAACCAGCGTGTGGAACGAGGATCTGGTGCTCAGGCTCACCACTTTAACCGGCAATCCTGAAAGGCTTGCTCGGAGAGTCGTGCTGACACCGAAGCTATAATCGATTTCCCCTGCCTGAAGCGCAGCGATCGTCAGCGGAGGGCGCATGGCGATGATCTCGGGATCGAGTCCATGTTTGCGGTAGAATCCTTTCTCCCGAGCTGCCCAGACATCTAAAAAACCCAGCGACTTTGATGAGACGGCTATCCGCACCTTCTCGTTTCCCTTTTCGGCTGCGAAGCTCTGATTCGAGACCGCTAAGAGGGAAGCAAGGAGACCCCAAACCGATACGTTTCGAAGAAGGGTCACGCGCTTCAGCGCGCCAGGCCGTAGAGCCGGGCTGGATTGCGCTCCAGAATGTTTGCCTTCGCTGCGGCGCTCAAGTCCTTTCTCTCTTGCAGCAGGCGCGCCGCGAAGCGCTCCCGATCTCCATGAGGCATGTCGGTCCCCATGACGATCTGATTTTCGCCCACTAGCTCCGTAACCTGCGGCAAAAGAAAGTCCTCCAGTTCCGCGCTGAAGTAAAGAGTTCCCCGTTTGACGTAATCCATCGTCGGCAGCTTCTGAAGCGGTTTTGTTTGAGGCAGGAATTTCGCTAAGTTTTTCCCCTGGTTTTGATAGCGGTGCTCCAGGCGGTCGATCATAAAAGGGATCCACATGCAGCCGGCCTCGAGAAAAACCACCGTGAGATTGGGAAAGCGATCCAATATACCGCCGCTGATCAGGGCGGCAAATCCCATGAGCACGGGAAAATGAAAGGCGACGACGCCGGAAGGATAAATATGACTGTAGAGATTGTTGATCGAAGGACAGGCCCATCCTACATGGACCGCGAGAGGGAGTCTCTCTTCGCACAAAGCTTCGTAGAAGGGGAAAAAGGACGGGTCATCCAACTGATGATCTCCGGCGGTTCCCAAGACCATGACCGCCGCCGCGCCGAGCCGCTTTGCCTCGTGGACCTCACCTACAGCCCGCGGGACTTCGTCCAGATTCACGACGGCCGCCCATTTGATCCGCTCGTGACCCGATAGGATGTCGCCCAGCCAGCGATTGTAGGAAGAGCAGAGCGCGGTCACGTAGGCAGGATTCGTGCTTAAGGGATAGGCGAGAAAGAGCGTCGTGTAAACTACCTGGACCGCGATATCTTCTTCATCCATGATCTGGACGCGGGCTTTGATATCGGTGAGCTCCATGCAGGCGGGACTTTCGGGTTTTCCTATGGTATGGAGCGCGGGTTTGCCATCGTGGCTCGTGGGTGTGCCTAAATTATTGCAGCCACGCCCCACGCGCCGGGGGAACAACTGCTCGTCAATGACCCAGTAAACCATCCCGTCTACCCCGACCACCCGAGGACGCTGGGCGCGGAAGGCTGGATCGAGATACGTGTCGCTGAAAGTCGTTGGACTTTCCTCTACGTGACCGTCGGCATCGATATAGCGCATGTTTACACCTCCGAGTGAAGCAATCAGCGCTTTTATACAATCCTGTACACGGCGGGTCAATTACCCCGAGCTCATAACAGGCGTCTGGCAGAGTGGGCGCGGTTGAAAATCTAGAAGGCCCTACTCGTGAAGGCTCGGGCCTTGTGATGGTTGACGCGTTGTCTAATTTCCATTAGGTTCGGCATTGTCTGAGACCGGGCGCTTTCCCAAGGGCCGGTAACCATCATCCCAAATCACAGTGTCGTTGCAGGACAGGACTATGAGCAACAAGGCGTGGATAGCTAGGGTTCTCTCTGTCTCGTTGATCATGCTTGCCGGCGTGACCCAAAGCGTCGTTGGCGCCGAGAGGCCGGGCAAATTGAACCCTGTCCGCATCGCGTATGTTTCAAGAAGCGTCTTGGACATGCCTTATATCATCGCACGTGAAAGAGGTTTCTTTCGCGAAGAGGGCCTGGAACCCGAGCTCATTTTCATGAAAGCGATTCAGACGGTGCAAGCGATGTTGGCCGGCGGCGTCGACTTCGGCACGGCGACGGGAACTGCGGTCAGCGCCGCGGTGAACGGCGCGGATGTGAGAGTCGTCCTGGCTTTGACGGACAAGCCTTCATTTGATTTGGTCGCTCAACGAAGCATCACGAGCGTCCAACAGTTGCGCGGCAAGAAAATCGGTATTTCCGCGGTCGGTTCGCTTACTGAGATTCTCGCGCGCCAGATCTTGATCGCGAACCAAGTGCCTTTGGATCAGGTGACATTTCTTCCACTCGGCACGAGTGATGTGACTTATGTTGCTCTAAAAGCCGGCGTGATCGATGCCACCATGGTCCAGATCCCGCAGAACTTTCTCGCTCAAGACGAGGGCTATCGAAAACTCGCGTCCGGCGCAGACGTCTACCGGGCCGTACAGGGCGGGCTGGCGACGACGAAATCCATTATCTCCGAGCGATCGGAACTCGTCATCAAAACGATCCGGGCGACGCAACGAGCGTTGCGATTGATCCGAAACGATAAGAAATTCGCGCTGGAGTTCATCAAAGGCCCTTATCTCGATCTCGGCAAGGAGCGCGACCGGTTCGCCGAACGCGTCTATGACGCCGCGGTACAAGGATACCTCGTTTCCGGGATTGTAGATGAGAAACTCCAGCGGGAGATGATCACGGTTGCCGCCCAACGGGTCAAACCTGCACAGCCCGTTACACCCGAGCGAGTCTTCGACTTCAGTTTCGCCCAGAAGGTCAACGAGATCCTGCGATAGTTTAAAAGGCCGCCTTGAAGAACGGACCCCGAGTTAGGATCGGTACTTCCGGATATTCGTATCCCGGCCCTGCTCCGAAAGGATGGTTCGGCGTTTTCTATCCTCAAAGTAAAGGTAAACGATTCGACCCGCTAGAATACTATTGTCAATTCTTCGACACGGTTGAGATCAATTCAACTTTTTACCGACCACCAGTCGCTTCCATGGTCAATGCCTGGGTGCGCAAGACGCCCGCCGATTTCGAATTTTCAGTAAAGGTCTGGCGAAAATTTACTCACTTCAGAAAACACAACCAGCCACACTCCGGAACAAAGGTTGAATGGGAGTCCGTCACGCAGGCCGATGTTGATCTCTTTCGCTCCGGCATTGATCCGCTCGCACAATCCGGCAAGCTCGGCGCGCTTCTGTTTCAGCATCCTGCCGGGTTTTACTGCACCCCCGAGAACGTCGATAGACTCGTCCGGACGCTCGAATTATTTCGGGATTACCCGAAGGTCGTAGAGCTTCGCCACAAAAGTTGGAGCGAGCGGCACGAAGAGACAAGGGCGCTTTTAGAGAAATGTGGGGCAAGTTGGGTCCTTATCGACGAGCCAAAGTTTGCCACGTCGATCCGCCAGGAATTTAAGCCGATCGGCGAGATCTTCTATTTTCGCGCGCACGGGAGAAACGCCGCAAAGTGGTGGAGCCATAAAGAACCGTGGGAGAGGTATGATTATTGTTATTCGTGGAATGAGATCAAAGAGATGGTGCTTAAATTGAAGACCGCTACAGAGGGTGGACCTGACCGAAAAGCGCTCGTGTTCTTCAACAACCACGCTCGCGGCCAGTCCATTGCGAATGCCATCATGCTCATTTATGAGATGGGAAACGATCTCAAGGTGAGGCCTAGTCAAGAGTTACTCCGGGCGTTTCCTCAGATTTCGGAAATCGTCCCGCCGGCACATCAGGGACGCCTTCCAATTGAAGAGCAAAGACCTTCTTGACATGTAAACCGAGCCGATGTACTCGAAGACAAAGCCGATAGGAGGTGGAAACATGGCGGTCACTTACAACCCTTCGAAGCAGTACGAAATCAAGACCTGCGACGTCGAGTACCGGCGCGATCCGGCGCGGACGTTAATGGCCCGCATCTACCAACCTCAAGGTGACGGCCCTTTCCCCGCACTCCTGGACTTGCACGGCGGCGCGTGGAACGACCAGGACCGCACGGCCAATGCGCCAGTGGACGAGCGGCTGGCAGCAAGCGGGATCTTGGTGGTGGCGATCGACATGCGCCGCGCCCATGAAGCCCCCTACCCGGCCTCCGTGGCCGACGTGAACTATGGGGTCCGTTGGCTCAAGTGGAAGGCGCGCGAGTTGAAAGGCGATCCGGCGACCGTCGGGGCCTTAGGAAGCTCGAGCGGCGGCCACGAGCTTCAACTCTGCGCCATGCGCCCGCGCGACCCGCGCTACACCGCCCATGCACTGCCCGAGGCGGCGAACCTCGACGCGACCCTGACCTATGTCATCGCGCGCTCCCCGATCAGCGATCCCGTCGCCCGCTACGAGCAAGCAAAGAAGATGCAGCGCGAGAATCTCATCAAGGCCAGCGAGAACTATTTCAAGCCGTGGGAGAGCATTTTCGAAGGCAATCCGCAGCGCATCCTCGAGCGCGGCGAGCCGGTCAGCTTGCCGCCGATGTTCGTCCTGCAAGGTGAATTGGATGACAACGTGCTTCCCGCGGTGCAGGAAAAGTTCGCCGCCACGTATCGAAAGGCCGGCGGCGAGATCGACTTCAAAGTCTATCTGGGCTGCGAACATCGCTGGATCATAAATCCAGGGCCGCAGACCGATCACGCCATCGAGGACATCAAAGCCTTCATCGCCCGCCAGTTGCAGGTAGCCGCTACAAGCCGGGAACAGCGGCCGAGCTTTGAAAATCGATCTTCACCTTGAACTCAGTCGTCAAGCGCTCCAGCGCCGAGAATGGCCGTTCTTGGGTTTGTTTTTAACCGCTTGACGCCTGACCGCAATCTCCACTAACTTTAGCGGAGCCTGCCGGAGGGACATCCGGCAGGTTACATCTCTGTTCCATCAAGCGGGAGCGGGCCGGGTTCGTCTCAGCAAAAGGGAATTCTTAGCAAATATGGGATCAGAAGGAGGGCGGACCATGGTAAGAAAGACTCTCTTCTTAACAGGCATTCTTATTTGGGTTCTTTTAGTCGCTCGCGCTTCTTTTGCCCAAACGACTTTCTATGAGGGCAAGACGATCCGTATCATTGTGGGATTTTCGGCCGGGGGCGGCTATGACTCCTTGGCGAGAATTCTTTCCCGGCATATGGGTGAGTATATTCCGGGGCATCCTACGATTATCGTCGAGAACATGACCGGCGCCGGAAGTCTGCTTGCGGCCAATCACATTTATCGATTGGCAAAGCCCGACGGTCTCACGATCGGCCACTTCAACGGAGGGCTAGCCTTTAATCAAGTGCTTAGCCAACCCGGAGTTGAATTCGATGCTCAGAAATTCATTTACGTCGGTGCCGTCGCAAGGGATGAAAGTGCCATCGCTCTAACCAAGACGAGTGGCGTAACGAGCATAGAAAAGTGGATAGCCTCTAAGACTCCGGTGAAATTGGGTACCACGGGTCCAGGCGCCTTCGGCACGGACAACGTCATCAAAGTGGTCAGGGCGGCGCTTGATCTTCCGATTCAGATTATCTCGGGCTACAAGGGGACTGCAGACATTCGTCTAGCTGCTGAAAGCGGGGAGATCGATGGAAGCGCCTGGGGATGGGACTCCATGAGGGGGACTTGGCAGAAAGCCATAGAGCAAGGCACGGTAGTCGTGGTCCTGCAGACGGTGCCAAAGCCGTTTCCCGACCTCCCTCGTGTTCCACTCGCGATCGATCTGGCCAAGACGCAGGAGGCACGGCAGTTGATCGAAGCGGGCATCCACTACCCAAGCAAGATCACCAAACCCTTCGTTCTGCCTCCTGGCACACCCAACGAAAGGGTCGAGATTCTTCGAAGGGCTCTTCAGGAGACCTTAAAAGATAAAGAATTCTTTGCGGAGACAGAAAAGGCGAAGCTCGGATTAAACCCCGTTACAGGCGACGATCTAAAACAGACGATCGAGGGCATCTTCAAATTAGACTCTGCCCTGTTGGCGAAGTTGAAGGAGATTCTTTTTAAGTGAGAGAGGTACAAGTCTTTCTGGGCTTGGGCGAATAGCTTTGAGAAGAAAAAAGAAAGGAGATCATCATGGCCAAGTTGCGACATATAGCGCTGCACACTCCAGATCCTGAGCGGACGGCGGAGTTTTACAAGCGGGTCTTTGACATGGTCGAAGTCGGGCGAACCGACTCTCCGCTCGCCAAGGGCATATATCTGAGCGACGGAACGATTAATATGGCGGTGCTCCGTTTCAAAACGGCAGAGGCAGCAGACAGGCACGACGGTCTGGGTCCTGTTTTTGGCCTGCACCACTTTGGATTTTGGGTTGAGAACCTGGATGAGACCCGCCGTCGGCTGGAGCAGGCCGGCGCAGAATACCGCCAGAGCCGGCCCGAGGCCGCAACCACTAGCTTCTTTGAAGAAAAGTATAAGGGTCCTGACGCCGTGATGCTCGATATTACCGCCGAGGGGTGGGCGGGGGCAGAACCATTACGGGAAGACAACGCAGGCAATCCCAAAACGGCGGAACCGCAAGCAGGCTAATACTGATGGCTTTGAAGTTCGGCGGATTGATCGGCCGGAGCATGGAGCCGGATAAAGGGCTCGCCACTCGATCCCGCCTCTGAGCACGAGAGAGTAGGTCGCCGCCGGATTTAGGGTTCAAAAGGCCTTGGGGTCTATCGACCCGGGGCCTTTTTTGTTTCCATCTTGAAAGAAAGAGATGAAAGGCGATGGTCTCAGAGCGCCAAAGGGACGCGCTTCGAGCGCTGGATTCGCCGATCACGCGTTAGCAGGGGTATCCTGTGTACCATGCTCGTAGCACCAATAATTTCGTCTGCAGGATCACCCTTGAAATCGAGAGTGCGGATTGTGCGACAGACTTCCAGTGTGAGCGGCTAGGTTTGGACCCGTGCTAGGGTCCGTACCAATTCCGGATGCTCCAGGTCGATTTCGATGCGCCCGAACTCGGACAGCTTGCTGATTTCGCGAACGACCCCGGAAATACTCCATGCGTCTCTCGATAGCAGCGAGGCTCGCGCCTGGTTAAATCGCTCGTCAACGCGTAGAGCAGGATGTGGGTATCAAGATTCAGTATCCCACTTTACGCCGGTCGATAAGATATTCCCTTTGATTTTGATCTTGCCCTTAAAGCTTCCGATCAACTTTGCGGTGTCGGTATGAATTGGAACGAGCTTGGCAACCGGCTTGCCATGCTTTGTGATGATAATGCCATCGGGGCCTACCTGGTCCAGCAGGGCTAAGCATTGCTCCTTGAACTGCGCGGCAGGGACACTCTTCATGGAAAAAATATATAATAAACCAGAATGTTTGTGTAGTCAGAAAAAGTGGCCATTTTGCGAGCCGGTCGTTAAAGCCCTCCGGCGCCGATGGTCGCCGCCGGATTTTAAAACTGAAAAGGCCCGACTCGTGAGAGTTCGGGCCTTTTTTCTTTGTATGCCGCGGGGCTTTTTTTGCTCTATTCCCGGACCTTCACCGGAGTCCGGACCGGTTGCGAGTAGAGTTTGAAGCCGCCCCAACCGAACTCTCCGACGGGCCTGTTTGTAGTGGCGTCGAAAAGATCGATGAGCATAAACTTTTCCGGATGGCCAGCGAGATAGTTGGAAAAGGTATCGACGAATTTTTCCTGGCTTTTAAAGTCGGCTCGGTAGAACCCTTCGCCGAGATACAACCTATGAGGACGCTGTTGCCCGTCGAGTCTGGTCCAGTATTTGGAACCCTTGGGGCCCAACGAGTCCAGCCATGTCTTATACTCGGCTATTTGCGCTTCCCGTTTTTTGAATTCGTCTCCGGAAGCCGGCATGCTCTGCACGAGGCCGATTGAAAGAGCCAGAAGAACAGCAACTATAATTTTCACATATCCCTCCTCTGAAATGGTCTGCGATCGTGTAACGCAAGACACCGGCCATCGAGGAAAGAGCTGAAGATAGTGCGCAAAAAGGATCTCCTGGGCCTCTTTTGTAACAAGCAGGGATAAAAGTAAGCTCGGGCGAATACGCGAATTCACGTCGAGTTTTTAATGGTATGGCGTCACTCATTGACATTGTTGACAATCCCAATCCCGTCGTAATTTCGGCAGACTTAGCCTTCATCTTTGCCTTCTCCCGCAAGACACTGTGTCGCAATTAGCCGTCCGCCCTTCGAGGGCCTCAGGACGAACGGCTGAGTCTTTGAAATCGGAGCGGCACCGTCCGTTCGTGGTGAGCCTGTCGAACCATGAACGTAATTGCGACACAGTCTCCAAGGGGAGAAGGAAGAATAAAGAGCCGGGCGTTTTTATGATTTTAGATTCGAGTCTTCGGAAATTGAGGAGATCGGAGATTTATCGACAGCCCGTCATCAAAAGAAATGAATCCGTAGTCGACGCGTTAGACCGAGTTCTTCGCTGCAATGTAACGATGAGGATTGGCTTGACCGACCTTAGTGGTCTTTAGTGGGCGTCGCGAGGGTGATTTATCCTGCTCCGAGGGGCTACTAGAGTCTTATTGTCCAGAGTTCCTGAATTCGACAAGCCGTGGGAAGCTTGATGCTTCTGAAGCGCCAACCTCGTTCTAGAGCCCAATATGCCATCGATGGGGCCGGTATCAAAACCGGCCGCCTTCAGGTGCTCTTGGATTAGCCGGATCTGATCTTCGCTGAGATTTTTTTGTCGGAGTTGTCGCTTTTATCGGCTGGGTCTCCGCCTCGAGGATCTCCTTATCTGAAGTCCCTAGAAGATTGGTAAGCATCGCGCATCCGGATTGATACTGGTGAAGTGCCGCTCTTGTTTTAGGACCCAGTATCCCGTCAATGGGTCCGGGATCGAAACCTGAAGCTTTCAGGAGATCTTGGATGACCTGGATCTGCACTTTGCTGAGACTTTTATTTGCCGGCGTCGTCTCGTTCGCGACGGGTTCTTGAGTCGGAGAGTCGGATACGACAGGCTGAACCTGTTTTTCGGAAGCCACAACTGATGCTTGTGGGTCGACTGGTTGGGAGATTTCCTTATCTGAAGTTTCTGGAAGACCATCGACCGCAACGCATCCCGAAAGGAAAAATAACAAGAGCGATACAAGAGATAAGCTCCTTGCCATGACGGACCTCCTTAATTTCGTATCTTTCGGTAGATCTTTCCTGGGCGATTAAGCAAGTGACATGCCGGGTAGAGTCTAGTCATAAGATCCGAAAAAACAGTGTCTTAGCCGCTCTCGGCGAGTCATTTCTGTCGCAGCGCAAGGACATACTTGTACTGATTATGGACTAGAATTGTTACAGAGCCGAAATTGCGAGGTCTGAACTGCGATCGCCCGAATTAGCTTTTTTAGGATCAAAGAGTTTGTTAGATGTATTTAAAGAAAGGTCATTGATCGTGCGCCATGGACAATACACTCCAGCAACTGCTTACCCTAGTTGAAAACGGCACTGTAGAGCAGCGATGCGCAACGCTACTCGTGTTGGGTGCTCTCAAGGTAGAAAATCCCCGCGTCCTAAAGACCGTGGGGGCCATATTGGATCATTCCAATCCAGTGCTCAAAGACTACGCCTTGCGCTACTTTGAGGAAGTGCGGTCTCAAGCCGGCGTTCCTCTACTTCTCAAGTGTCTCGAAGAGCCGGACAGGGAGATGCAGGAAAGGGCGGTGCGCTTGCTGAGCGGCGTCGGACGGGCAGTGGTCCATCCGCTGGTTCAATGCGCACCGACCGCTTCGCGCTTATGGCATTTGAACGCGGCTCGCGTGCTCTGCGCCGTGCGGGGAAAAACCGCTTTGAAAGGGTTGCTGCAAATGCTTGTCTCGGGGACAGATGACTTCAACAAATCGGTGTGCGATTTGATGATCCCGGCGATGCGTGAAATGGGCGCCAAAGAGCAGGAACAGCTCTATAGTGAAATGGAGACGTTTGCCAAGAGTCTGGACATAAACCGCCAGAAGCCCGCAGTGGTCTCCGCAATCCGGCTGTTGGGACAGATTGGTCGTCCCCAGGCTCGCCATTGGCTCTTTCGTTTTCTCGGGTCTGAGCATCCTCCCAGTCTCCGTTCCCATGCTCTTGTTGCTTTGCTTCACTGTCTGCGAAAAGAGGAGCTGCGGAAGGACGAACACGCGAAGCTTTTTGCCCTACTCGAAGAAGCGGAATTTTCGGAAGTCACTCGCTTGACCCTGGAGCTACTCGACGCGCATGCACTTGCGGAAGACTCCCGGCCGGTGCTCTCGGGATTGCTCGGAAGTCCCCACGAAGCGGTACAGAAGTTTGCTCTGCGCAAGATGGGAGATTTCAGCTCACCGGCGACAGTGCGCACCCTAGTGCAACAATTAGGTGACCCGGACTATGGACGACGGGATATCGCCGCTCGCTCCCTGCACAAGATTCCCGAGGCCCGCGCCGCGCTCATCAAGGAGCTTGTGGCGTGCGACAACCCGAGCAAGGCCTGGACTATCGCGGAACTTTTGCCTTCGTACGAGGGAAAGTGGCGTCAGGAGACTTTGGATGCACTTTGGAAACGGCTGCAAGCGGCCGTCGCAGCCGAAGACCGGATTCAAGCTGCCTTTCTGCACGCGCTCAAGAGCGCGAGCGCAGACTACGCTTATGAGCAGCTTGCCGCCCACGCGGCACGGCTTATCAAAGCGAAAAAGTACAAAGAGGCGATTCCGTTTCTAGCCCAGCTCAAAGAGTTTTCTGACTTTAGGCCGGAGCACAAGTTTCAGCTCGCCTTGGCGCAACTCAAACGTCATCCCCATACGGTTGCAAGCCGCCGGCAGGATGTGACCGTGGATCTGCTGAGCGATCTATACCGCACCTCTGCTTACCCGCTCCTTGAGGCACTTAAGAAAGAAAAAAATCTTACCCCTGAGGATCTTTTTTATCTCGGTTTTACGTTGGTCGAGCGACCCGGCGACGGGCGCGGCCTGGGAAAGAATTTATTGGAACATCTCGCCGCCCATTTTCCCAGAACCAAATACGGCAAGAACGCAAAGAACAAACTCAAGCTCCTTATGTGATGGCAGTCACTCTTCCGCCCAAAACTTCCTCCGAGACGGTGGGGATCTTGTTGAAAAAATTGTTTTCACGCGGGTAAAAAAGGTTCGTCCTTCGACCTTGCTCAGGATGAACGGCTGATGAACGGCTAAGGACTGCAATTGCAATCTACTTAACCCCGGTCGTGGTGAGCCTGTCGAACCATCGACCGCCTCGCTCCAAGGTACTCCTCAAGTACGCCTCCGCTCGTTGGTTCGTCGCGCGCCTTGCATTTGGGCATTTTTTTACCGGCGTGATTCTAGTCTGACTGCAATGCCTTCAGTGCCTCCTGCACCAATTTGCGGCGCAACTCTTTCTCCTCCTCCGCCGAGAGACTCGCATCGCCTACAACATGGACGATGCCATGCCCGAGGACCACGCGGTTGGAGCCCACCATCTTCGCGATCGGAAGAGCCGATGTTATCTGGACCACCGGGATGCCCGCCTTCTCCAGTTCCGTTGTGATCGCAGCGCCGCTGCGAGTGCTTGTCCCTCAGGTGGAGGTGAGAATGACGGCGTCGACACCTTCGCTCTTCACCTTTTCGGCCATCTCCTTTCCCATTCGTCGGGTATTGGAAAGGGGATTGGCCAGGCCGGATGTCGAGATGAATTCGTGATGGAGCTTGCCGATGACTCCCTTCGATTCCATTTCGCGCAGGGCATCCAGGGGCACCAGACGATCCGGGTCTTCTCGGACAAACCTGGGGTCGTAGCCGCCGTGCGAGATTTCGTAGTCGTCCCCGCGGAGATCACCCAGGCCTTCAATGCTGTAAGCTCCCCATCGAGTGGCCGCAGATCCCTCGATCCTGTCCGGATTCCCTTTGGGAACTAGACCGCCGTCCGTGATCAGCATCACCTTGGCTTTCGACAGGTCTTTGATCGAGGCCGGCATCGGGACCGGCTCGAATGAAGTCGCTGTCATCTCCGACTCGAATGGTTCTCCTCTGACTTTAGCCATGGCCATATCCACGAGTCGCGCTGCTGCTGTCTGCTCGACGAATTGGTCGCGGATCAGTCCCCGGCGCAAATAGCCCTCCTCGCCGGGCAAACCGATCTCTTCTTTATTCACGAGTTTCGTCGCCAGGCTTGCCATCTTGCGTAGCACGTCACGCGTCTTGGCAGCGCTTCGGCCGGAGTCGATGATGTAGAGCGCTTCGCGGTAGAGATCAGCGCCGGGATTCTCACCGTCCATACCCGTTACCGCGGGGATCCCCAGCTGTGTTTGGACTGCGGAGCAGAGCGCCCCCGAAGTCACGCCGTAGCGGCCGGCTTCAAAGCAGGGGCCGGCGATAAACAGATCCGCCCCGGCCTGCCGGACCTTTTCCACCGCCGAAGGGATCAGTTCGTCTTGATGTTCGACTGCGTAGTTGTCGCCGCAGACGAGAGTCTTTACGATTTTCGCCCCGGGGCCCAAGAGCTCTTCGAGAGGAAGGCCAGGCCCGACAGCGCCTTCCCTTTCCTCCAGCCCGATGCCCGCCTTCTCCTCCCCTCCGACTCCTCCGAAAAACTGGTTCAGATAATGGACGACTCGCATTGATTCCTCCTACTCAGTATACCACTGCTCTTAGTCGTGAGGCGCCCTGCTGGTTAACGACCCCCACGACACTCAAGGCGCCGATCTCTCTCACTCCCGCCAGCGCTTCTCCTATCTCAGGGCTGCCGGCGATAACCCGATCCACTTGCGAGGCACTCCACTTGGTGCCGTTGCCGCCGCAGTAAACGATCGCGTTGACTTCCGGAAAATTGAAGAGGAGCGCAGATTCCACCCGGCGGTCCCTGGACATGTCCGAGACCATGACCGCGGTGCGCACTCCCATGCCTTCCAACAGCCGCGCAGTCTCCGCCAGGTCCGCGTGGGGCACTCCGCCGCCGTACTTGGTAAGGACCGCGGCGTCGGCGTTCAGAGCCCATTTAACCAGGCTGGCCGCCGTGCGGCAGTTGCGGTCCCGGTCCTCGTTGTCGGCTCCCGCGATCGTAGCGACCGTGCCGACGAAATTCAGCTCTCGCGCGTGGTGGCGACGATAGAGTTCGGTGATGACGGGATGGTTCTGGTAGAAATAGGTCTCAGCACCGCCAAGCGAAGAATGATAGGAAGGGACGAGGGCTCCATCCAGCCACTCATCGGGGTGCAACAAGACGGGAAGCATGCCTTCGGTGTTGGCGCCATACAGGATCGACTCATCTACCTCGGGCTTCCGCTGGCGCGAATAGATCTGGCCGACATAGGCAAG
>DASYRN010000002.1:0-14872 GCA_036004365.1 Binatia bacterium | reverse complement strand
CGACGAGTTCGGGACGCAGCTTCGAAGGCACATGGAGCGCCGAGGCCGATCCGGCGAGCGGCGCCGCCTCCGGCACTTGGACGTTGAGCGACGGCAAAGGAGCCGTCGCTATGAGCGGCACATGGTCGGCCAGCAAATCTCCCAAGGGTTGGAGCGGCAGCTGGCGCGCGCGGGCTGTCGGTCGAAGTGCCGAGTATTCGGGAACGTGGAGCGCGAATCTCCGGCATAAGCCCGATGCCCGCTTCGCTGATTTGTTTGAAGCCGCCGTCCGGGAGGCTGTGGGTGGTGGTTGGAGAACGGGGGGATACTCGGGGCGCTGGTCTATCCGTGCCGCTGAATAGGTGATCACTCCAAATCGTCCCACAGCAGAGTTAACTGTCTTTCAGGCTCGGCCAGTTTATCAGCATGATTAGAAGTCCCGCGGCGGCCAGTGCCGCCGCCATGAAATACATCTAAGAATATCCGGCTATTTCGACGGCGCCACCCGTCAATAAGGCTCCGACCCCGGCGCTCAGCGGGTACGCGACGGAAAATGACGCCATGGCTCTACCACGGCGCTGAGGATTCGCCCGTTGTATGGCGAGTGCCAAGGTTGTCGATGAGCCGATCGCGTTGCCGGCGGCGTAAAGCACGCCGCCCATGAGTATGAGCGCAAGGCCGGACGCGACAGGCAATATCAACAGCCCGAAGATTTCGGGCACGAAGCCGGTTGCAAGCGAGGGTCCCCAGCCGATTCTGTCCGCGATGCGGCCGAGAGCAGGCCGCGCCAGCAGACTCGTGGCGCCGGTCGCTACAAAATACCATGCCACGTTTTCGATCCCGATCACTCGCGCGTAGAGTACCAAGAAGCCGGTGGTGGCAGGCAGAGTCAAATTCAAGCAGAAGAGAAACACGGACGCGAGCAAGACATCCCGTTCCATGAGCGCGAACGGATTAAAGCGAAGTTCGCTCGGGCCATCGGGAGAGTGGCCGACAGCTTTGGGAGGCAGGTGGCGGCCTAAAACCAAACCGAGGATTCCTCCTGTGACGGCGAGCGCCGCGGAAAGAACCATCACCACTCGAAAGCCGCCCAAGGGCGCGTCGATCAGCCAGAGCGCCACAGCGGGGAAAAGGATGCTGACCCCCGCCTGCGCGCCGCTGTAATAGCCGGAGGCCTCTGCACGGCGCTTTACGGGCGCGACCGATGCAAGCAGAGAGTATCCTCCGGTGTTGAGTCCGGCCCAGCCGATACCGCGCAAGCCGTTCGCAAGCATGGTGGCCTCGGGGGCGGGAATAAAGAATAAAAGCAAGGTTGCCGCCATGACAAAGCAACCGGATGCCAATACACCCGCCTCGGTCCATGTGTCGGCCCAGAAGCCGATGAACGGGCGAAGGAGAACGCTGGTTGCGGCAAAGGCGGCCAAGACTAAACCGACGACAAATGCCGAACCACCGAGGTGGGTCACATAGAGTGGGATTGTCGGGGTCAGCAAAGCATGGTGCGCGTAGCCCAACAACTGCGCGATGCACAAAAGAGCGAACGTTCGGCTCCAGATGGAATCGGCTTTGACTGTCGTCATGCGAGTGGCCAGTTATGGTTTTCTATGTCGCTTAAAATTTACAGTGACACTTCGAAAGTAGCGTAGCTGCAGCAACGAGAACATACATGAGAAATTTTGAAAATACAGCGGCCATTAGTGCCACAGTCTCGACTTCTTCGCTTCACGAAAGATGACGCGAGTTCGAGACCGCCCCGAATTTAACTCCCTTGACGGCCAGTACGCTTCTGTAATAAAAGGTCGTCGGTTCCGTAAGATCGATTAACAACGAGCTAGACCGTAATCGGTCACTTACCATCGACCCTTCCAGCAGAGGAGGTGTCACCATGGCTACACGCCTTTTCCACGTCGGCTCGATATTCTTCTTCTCCTTCAATTTGTGCCTAGGGTGGATTGTGACCACTGCGGGTCGTGTGGAAGCCCAACCTTCTCGGGCCAACACGGTGCGCTTCCTTGAACAGTCGACCTTCGGTCCGACGTCTCAACTCATCGCTCACGTTCAAGGACTTGGCTTCGACGCTTTCCTGAAGGAACAGTTCGCCGCGCCGATGTCAAATTACCCGGAGCTGGACTTTTGGCCGCAGACTCGGCCGACGAACTGCACTGGAGATTGCCAAAGGGATAATTACACGATGTACCTGCTACAGCGCCATTTCTTTTTTAACGCGCTGTACGGTCAAGACCAGTTGCGCCAGCGGGTCGCATTCGCTTTGGGCCAGATACTGGTTGTTTCCGCCGTGGATGTTCCTCTCCCGAGCTGGATGAGAGGCTATCAGCAACTGCTCTACGCCGAGGCGTTCGGCAACTTCCGTCAGCTGCTCTATGACGTGACACTCAACCCGGCAATGGGTCGTTTCCTCGATATGCTAAATAGTAGATGTCAGACTCGTACGCCGCCCGATGTTAATGTTTGCAGGAATGGCTTAAGGTCCAAACCGAATGAGAATTACGCGCGCGAGATTCTTCAACTCTTCTCCATCGGAACTTTTCTCTTGAATCAGGACGGCACTCGACAATTGGACGGCAATCATCAGCCCATTCCCACCTATGATCAGGATACGGTCGAGGAATTCTCACGGGTCTTCACCGGTTGGATCCTTGCCCCAGCATTAGCTGGACCTTCGGGAGTTGGTGGAACGGTCCCGAATTACCGCGATCCAATGAGAGTGCGCCGAGACAGTCAAGGCCGAGACGATTATCACGACAGGGGGGCTAAAGCTTTGCTGAACGGCCTCACCCTGCCCCAGGGACAGTCCCAGGAGCAGGAGCTCAACGCCGCCATCGGTAACATTATCGATCATCCGAATGTCGCGCCTTTCATCAGCAAACAACTTATCCAACATCTGGTGACTAGTAATCCGAGTCCCGGTTATGTCGCGCGCATTGCCGGCGTCTTCGCGGCCAATCGCAATTCCCCGACACAGTTGCAGGAAGTCGTGCGAGCGATTCTCCTCGACCCGGACGCCCGCGGCGACTTTAAGGACCCTGCTGCCGAGCCTAATTACGGCAAGCTGCGCGAGCCCGTGCTATTTATCACGAATATCTTGCGTGCCTTCAATGCGACAAGCGACGGAGTTCTGAACTCGCGAGTGGGTTCTTCAATCGGGTCTGCGGACATGAGCCAGGACGTGTTCAATGCGGCGTCGGTGTTCAATTTCTATCCGCCCACTGCGAGAGTGCCCGGAGAAGAAGGCGTGCTCGGCCCGCAGTTTGCGATATTCTCGTCGCTAACCTCATTGAGGCGTGACAACTTCGTCAACCGGGTCATCTTTTCGACGATCCCGCGCTCCACCTCACCCTCCACGGACAGACCTACGGGGACATCGATCGATCTTTCTTCCTGGGATTCTCTCGCCAGCGATCCTGACCGGCTGATCGATGAGCTAAACTGGCTGCTATTGCATGGCGCGATCTCAGAGGAGATGCGTCAAATCGTCAGAGACGCAGTGTCTAGTATTCCAGGCTCAAATCGACGATTACGCGTGCGGACAGCCATTTATCTCATCGCGACTTCGGCCCAGTATCAAGTGCAGCGTTAAAAAAAGGAGCGTTTAAATGGCACTAACACGTAGAGAGTTTTTATGTCGATCCTTTGGAGCGTTTGGCGCGGCAGTCTTAGCCTTCGAACGTTTCGGTCTGCTGCAAGCACTGGCTCAGGTCGGGGATTACAAGGCTTTGGTCTGCATCTTTCTCTTCGGCGGCAATGACAGTGGCAACATGATTATCCCGTACGATGACTACATGACTTATGCCTCCGTCCGGCAAGACAGTGGTCTGGCGATACCGCAGTCAAGTCTATTGCCGATTGACGTCCCAAGTCTTGGCAGCCGGTTCGGGCTACATCCCAGCTTAACGGGGCTGCATGACCTCTGGGGGCAGGGGAAGGTGGCAGTTGTCTGCAACGTGGGCCCACTCGTGGAGCCTACCAACAGGGACTCGTATAGAAACGGCACCGTGCGGGTCCCGCTCAACCTTTTCTCCCATTCGGATCAGCAGAATCAGTGGCAGACATCTGTCTCGGACGGCTCTGCTTCGGCGGGATGGGGTGGTCGAACGGCCGATAAGACTGCCCAGTTCAATTCTAGCGCGTTACCGGTGATATTATCTGCAGCCGGGACACCGATCTTTGTTACCGGAAACATCGAGCGCCCACTTGCCCTCGCTCCGGCGCCGACGCGACTCGATGCAGCGCTGCCACTTGACGGTTTCCCGAACCCCCCTGACTCCGATGCGCGATATCTCGCAATGCGGAACTTGCTGCAGGTAGACCAAAACCTTACGCTCGTGCGGGGCGCAAGCCGAGTGACCAGGAAGGCGCTCGATGCACAGGGCACGCTAAGGCTTGTGGGCGATCCTATAGTCCCGCCGTTTCCGTTGAATCCACGGACAAGCCTCGGTAACCAGTTGGAACAGGTGGCCAAGCTCATCAGCTTGAGGGATTCACTCCGTATGAGCCGCCAAATCTTTTTCTGCTCGCTCGGTGGTTTTGATACGCACAGTGGCCAAGTCGTCAGTGGGAGTCCCACGACGGGCACACAGGCGAGCCTCTTTGCGCAGGTGAGCAGTGCGATGAAGACATTTTACGATGCTACTGTCTATCTCGGAGTCGCTTCTCAGGTCGTGACTTTCACTCTCTCCGACTTCTCACGCACCTGGGTGCCCAATGGCAATCTGGGGACGGACCATGCCTGGGGCGCTCACCATTTCGTTTTGGGAGGTTCCGTGCTGGGCGGTGAATTCTACGGCATGCCCGGCTCTAATGGGACAGTTTTCCCAACGTTGGCTCCCGACGGACCGGACGATACAGATGCAGGAAACAGCGCAAGAGGGCGCTGGATACCGACCACTGCGATAGACCAGTATGGCGCGACGTTTGCCTCGTGGTTTGGCGTAGCAAACGTTGATATGCCTGCGGTCTTCCCGAATATAGGCAGATTCGGCCCGCCTAACCTTGGATTCTTGGCCTAGTCCCAGCAACGCCATCGAAAGAAAAGGAGAACTTCTACAGCCTAGAAGGCGAGCGAACTAACCGCTGCGCTCTGCTCCCAGCCGGACTTCTTGAGTTTCATGCAGCCCTCAGCATGATCCGCGTTTCAGGCTACCCATCTTCAATTAACCAATTCAAATGGTATGATGGAGATACATCTCAATTGAAATTTCGGAGGCTCGAATGGTCGATTTAGAAAAGGCGCTGATCAACCCGGGCTCGGTCTTCAGGACTCCGGAGGAAGTTCTTCAGAGCAACGATCTTTCACGCGAGCAGAAGATCGAGATCTTGCGTCGCTGGGAATACGACGTAAGAGAACTGCAAGTCGCCGAGGATGAGAGCATGACGGGACCGCAACCTGTGACTTTGGATGTGGTGTTGAATGCGCTCCGAGCGCTCGGCGCCTCGTCCGATCCGGACCGGTCCGCGCCCACGAAGCAAGGTGGGAGCTAACCGCTAATGGTGTTCGTTTCGTAGCTAACGGATTTCATCGGTCGACCTTGTTTTTGCCGGAGCTTGGGCAAAACGTCGCGACCGTAGCCCTCAAGGAACGCGCGTTGGTCCGGGCCCGCCGAATGGAAGAAGAGCTGATCAAAGCCGAGATCGATATAATGCTGGGCATGTTGGATATGATCTTCGGGATCTCCTGATATGCACACGGCTTCTTTGATGATCTCGGAGCCGACGACCTTGCCGTTATCTTCGGACATCTTCGGCGTGTATATCCGCTCCGTGAATAATGCCGGCACGAAGACGCCCGCCCAGTACGCCTTCCGGCACTCTATGGCTTTCTCCTCATCGTCGGTATAGTCCACGCCGAGCTCGATCAATCGCGGCATCTTTGAGGGATCCTTTCCGGCCTCTCTGGCTCCCGCTTCGAAGTTTTCGAGCATCTTGCGGTAGGTCTCCGGCTCTTCTCCGCCGACCGTGATCAGTCCGTCGCCGTATTTGCCGGCAAAGCGCGCGCTGTTGGGGACCAGCGCGGAAACGTAAATCGGAATCGGCTGGCTCGGCAGCGTGTAAAGCTTGGCTTGGCGGGTCTGGTAATAAACTCCTCGGTGGGTGATTTTTTCACCGCTCCACAGAGCGCGGATTAGCTCTATCGCCTCGGCCATTTGGGCCCGGCGGAACTTATAGTCGGGCCATTGCCCGGTCGCGGAATACTCATTCAGCGCTTCGCCCGTGCCGACGCCGAGAAAAGCACGGCCCGGAGCCATACAAGCGAGCGTGGCCGCAGCTTGTGCGATCATCGCCGGATGATACCTCAAGATGGGACAGGTGACCCCCGTACCCAAAGTCATCTTGCTGGTTTTGGCGGCCGCCGCTCCAAGCCAAGTCCAGACAAAGCAGGCCTGGCCTTTTTCGCTCCACGGATGAAAATGATCACTTACGTCAATGGAATCGAAACCGGCTTGTTCGGCGGCCACTGCGTATTCGAGAAGCTCAACCGGCGGATATTGCTCCGTCCCGGCTTTCCAACCTAACTGTAACATAAAAGTCTTGATGTTGGCCGTATGATCGAATGCGCTGCAATTCTGTGGCCGACGCAAGTGGTATGCCAAAGGAGGGGGTTCGAATATCTTAGAGATTTCGAGCGCTGTTCCCAAATTTGATGAAGGCTATGTCCTACATCGTGGAGTGTTTTCGTGAAATTCTCTTCGCAGGTCGGTTCGTAGATTAAGTCTGCGGGATGGATTTATCGGATTTTATTGCTTGACAGTTTACAACTGAATCCTATCATGAAAAGAAGCATCATGAGACCTGCATCCTAGCCATGCAGCCGAGCCGCGATACCCGACAGCTGAATTGGCCTCTCGCCTG
The DNA here is from genome assembly GCA_036004365.1 of Binatia bacterium. Classification (GTDB taxonomy): domain Bacteria; phylum Desulfobacterota; class Binatia; order UBA9968; family UBA9968; genus DP-36. Next base: position 8,026 of record DASYRN010000002.1, on the reverse strand, counting down.
GGCCGTTGTTTTCTGCGACATCGGAACGTCCGTCTACTACGTTCCGGGAATTTTGTACGGCCATGTCAGAGATGCGACGCCTTTTTTCGTTCTCCTCACAACCGGGGGCTTCATTCTTCTCGCCCTCAAATACACCGAGATTTCCTGGCGTAACCCCGAAGGTGGCGGAGTCGTTTCGATCACCACCAAAGCGTTTGGACCTATGTGGGGTTGTCTCGGGGGCATGCTCATCACAGTAGACTATTTTTTAACCACGGCGATCTCTGCGGTTTCGGGCTTCCAGTACGTTGGCAGCATTTTCCCCGCGTTGGACGCGCATGTCGTCTTGCTTGCGTGCGCGGGAGTCATCCTTTTGGCCGTCCTTAACATCATAGGCATTCGTGAAAGCGCGACGGTGGCCCTCGTGATGGCCGCTTCCGCCTTCACAGTAGATGTGATTGTCGTCGGGGCCAGTCTCTATTCGATGGATTCGGCCGAGTGGAGCGCGCTCGCCAGCCACCTCAAGCCGGGTGAGACCTTATCCTTTTACGATTTTCTCGTGGGCTTCTCCGCGTCCTGGTTGGCGTATTCCGGGCTCGAGAGCATCAGCCAGATCAGTCCGGCCATGCGCTATCCGCTGCGGCGAACCACGCGCGCGGCCATGGCCGCTGTGATGGGCACGGTCATCGTTACGGCTCCCTTTCTGACTGCGCTTTCGGTGGCCGTTTTGCCGCCTGAAGTGAAAGCAACTCAAAGCGAGCGTTTCATTTCCGAGCTCGGTTTCGCGTCCGGCGGCTTCGGGGTCAAGCTGGCGGTGGTCATGACTGCATCCAGCCTGCTTCTCTTCGCCTCCAACACCGCCATCATCGGCGCTTATCACGTCTTTCTTGCGCTGGCGAATCGAGGGTTTCTGCCGCAGCTGATCACCACAAGGAGCCGGACGTTCAATACGCCGTATATGGCGATTATCATCGCGACCGCTGTGCCCGTACTCGTCGTTCTGATGACCCAAGGAAAGATGGCACTGTTAGGAGATCTATACGCCTTCGGCCTCTTGGGCGCCTTCTTTTTTTCCTCTTTGAGCTTGGATGTGATCCGCTGGCGTCTGGGGCGACGCCAATTCGGTTTTTGGATCGGAATCCTCACTACAGCGATGGTCATGGTTGCGTGGATGGTCAACTTTGTCGAAAAGGATCTCGCCACGATTTTCGGCGGCGGCCTAACCGCGATCGGTATGCTGATAGCCGTCGGCTTTCACGATAAGTGGTTTCTCGCCGTCGCCAACCGCATCCCGATCATCCATCGCTATCAAGAGCGCGCCTTCGAGGCATCGGAGAATCTCGTCGAGGAGGAATTGGGAGGACTTGTCACGCTGGCTGAAGCTGTCGCTTTGAAGCCGCTCTATAGGTCATCAACCTTGCTCGCCGTACGGGGCGAGTCCTCGCGCTTGATTCAGGAGGGAATTATTCGGGCGAGGGGCAAGGGCGAGCCCGCGCTTTACTGCATTTACGTAGAGGAGTGGCCAGGACTTTTCGACGGCGCGACTCCGCACAAGCCCAACGAGGAAGGCTTGAGCACTCTGAAACTCGCGCTCCAAGAAGCGAAGGACAAAAACATCGAAATCATTCCCATCTGGGCGATTTCTTACAACGCGGCCGAGGCTATCGCCAAAGCGGCGCGCCAGCTGGAAGTCGAGGCGGTCTTTGTGGGCGCTTCGAGGCGCTCAGCCTTTTACCAGATGCTGCGCGGGCATGTGGTCAAGGGGCTCATGAAGCGCCTCCCCCGCGATTGCCATCTGACGGTTTGCAACTGAGCCCACAGCTCTTGTCGGCAGCTACTCTGGAAAATAGTTTCCTTCTGGGATAGATCGGTGACCATGTTTGTGGTGAAGCAGTTCTTAAAGGCTCTTATCCAGCCGCCGATGGTTTGGATACTTCTGCTGCTCGTCATTTTTGTTTTTTGGCAGCGGCGCTGGGCCAGAAAGCTGCTGCTTGTAACCCTCATTGTGATTTTCGCCCTGCACAGCGGCTACGTTAATCATCTCCTGCGCTATCCTCTGGAATCGCGCTATCCTCCGGTCCTCGATCCGTCTGCAGCCGAGCCGTATGACGCGATCGTCGTCCTTACCAGCGGTATGATTCCGGCTCGAGGGTTGATTCCCTTCCCGACGATCAACGAAGCGATGTTCCGACGCCTGGACGAAGCCTGGCGGCTCTACCGAGCGCGTCCAAAACCGATCATCGTCTCGGGAGGGCACGTCGATCCTTTCACGCCACCGATGGACGAAAACCAGATCGCCTGTGATTACTTGATTCTTTGGGGTATTCCGAAAGCAGACGTGATCTCGGAGCCCGAGTCACGCGACACCTTCGAGAGCGCCGTTCAAGTGCAGACCATCCTGCACCGGAAGGGTTGGAAGCGCTATCTGCTGGTCACATCGGCCGTCCACATGCCGCGCAGCATGCTGGCGTTTCGCTCCGTCGCGCCCGAGCCGGTCGCGGCTCCCGGAGATTTCACGCTAGGCGGGGATCAATTTAGTCCTCTGAATCTCTTCCCCAGCGAAGTTGCCGGCACAAAAGTTGCCGCGACCGTGCACGAGTATATCGGCCTAGTCAATTATTATTGGCGCGCGCGCTTCGAAGGAGACTGAGCGCTATAAATCGAGAGTAGCCAACACCGGAGCGTGGTCGCTCGTTCCCACGTCCGCCAAAACAGAACAGTGAGTGGCTCGGTGGACTATTTTTTCGCTGACAAAAAGATAGTCGAGTCGCCAGCCGATGTTGCGCTGGCGCATGTTGCGCCACGGAGCCCACCAAGTAAAAAGCTGGTCATTGTCAGGGTCGAGCGCGCGCCCAATGTCCACGAGCCCGGCTGCGAGAATCCGTTCCAGAAGCTTTCGCTCCTCGGGTCTCTGTCCGATAAGGTTGGGGTTTCGCTCTTTCGGATGGACGTCCCGGTCGGTGCGCGTCACGTTCATGTCGCCGCATAGGATCAGCGCCTTGCCGGCGGCATGGCTCTCAGCCGCATAGCCTTCCAGGGCTTCAAGAAAGCGCATCTTAGCGGCAAAATCTTTCCCGCCGTTCGGAACATAGATGGAGGCTACGGTAAGATCACCGATATCGGCTGTGACGATGCGGGTTTCGTAGTCGAATGGCGGGTGGCTGAAGCAGACTTCGGCTCCAAGCAACCCCTTGCGGACGTGCAGACTGACTCCGGAATAAGCCCGTAGCCCGTGCCAATAGCAGTCATAACCCTCCATTTGACAGAGCGACTCCGGGATCTGCTCGGTCGTTGCTTTGATTTCTTGCAGGCAGACGATGTCGGGCTCATCGCGCTGCACCCATTCGAGGACCTGTGCGTGGCGCGCGCGAATCCCGTTTACGTTCCATGTCGCAATCTTCACGGGGTTAATTATTGAGGCCTGCCGTCCGCCCTTCGACCAAGCTCAGGGCGAACGGCAGGGTTGTCGAAGGACTCAGGGCGAAGGGTTTAAGTACCGGAAAGATAGTTAATTTCCGTTCATGCTGATTCCTCGACGAGCTCGGAACTAAAGGCGAGTCGAGGAAGCCTGCACTGAGCCGAGTCGAAGTGTCGAAGCATGGAGTCCATTCGCACAGTATTACGCGATCATCAACTAGTGGCTTGGAACTAAAGTTCGTAAAATAAACCCGCGGGCGCCCCACCGTCATACCCGCGAAAGCGGGTATCCAGAAGTTTTTTTGGGTCGCACTAGCTATCGCCAGCTTGCCCGGAATGACGCCCAAATTATTCAGCGGCTTTCGGAAACACCACACTAGAAAGAGCTCCCGTCGGTTGGATTCAATCCAGCCGGCGGCGGTTTGCCGCGGCGCGCGCGCCGATCTCGAAGTGTTTTCCTTGTAGCCCGAGTTCCGCTTCTTCCCGGTTGCGCTCCGACCAGTGGCCCAACTCGTAGCCGTACCAAGGGCTCTTCAAATGCAGCGGGGGAAGTTCGAGTCTCTTCCAGAGTTCGAGCGCCTTTTCCATAAACTCACGCTTGGGCAACGAGGTCGGCTTGTAGGACCACGGGCGGGTAGCGTCGATCGCAAGGACAGTGGCTCGGCCTTTCTTGACCACGGCGCCGCGCGCGTCGGCTGACTCTTCGGGCGGCACCACCGACGGGTCCAATCCCATCGTGCCGCTCTCAACGATCTTTACGTCGCGGTGCGGCTGGATGCAGAAAGAAATGGCCCAGTTTACGGAATCCGGATCGCGCGCATCGATGTCCTCATCGACAACGACGAGAACCTTTCCGACATCCGCCCCTAATCTCAGCGCGTTGATGATCTTGTCAAAGTCCTCGTCCGAGCGCTTCTTGATCTTCACCACCATGTAGCCCCAGCTCCCGCCGCTTTCATGAAGTGCGACATCGAGGACGTTGTCCATGCCGGCGGCGAGCAAGCGCTGGCGCGCCACTCCTTCCGCGCCGACGCCGCGGATCTTGCTGCTTTCGCTCGGCGGGAACTGGCTCAAGAACGCGACGTAGATCGGATTTTTGCGCATCGTGATGCACGAGACATTGGCGAAGAAGCCGAGACCCTCATGCGCCATGTAGCCCGGGAACTCGCCGAAAGGGCCTTCCCATTCGCTTTCGTCCGTCGGCATGGTCCCTTCGATCACGATCTCAGACTGAGCCGGAACGAGGAGGTCTACGGTTTTGCATCGGACCAGCTCGACCGGCGCGCCCGAAATGCCGCCCGCGACGGCGTACTCGCTGGTCTCGGGGGGGATGCGTGCAACGGCTGTATAAGAAAGGTTGGGACCGACGCCGATGACTATCGCGACTTCAAGCGGTCGCTTCAGGCTGCGGCACTTGTTCCAGTGCATCCTGAGCCCGGCGAAGTTGCCGGCGAAGCAGCCGATACGATCGGGCGCCTTGATCTGGCCGCGATAGTTTCCCATGTTGAACTGTCCGGTTTCCGGGTCGCGCGTGACGAAGTGCGATGAAGTCGTGTAGGGCCCGTTGTCAAAACCGGGAGTCGAGATCGGAACAGGTAGAAGATCCAGCCCCTTTTGCTTCAGCTCGTCGCCGCCGGTGACCCGCTCCTGACAGGGCGCGGAGCCCACCTCGACCGGATCGATGGGATGAGACTGCGCGTGGGTCCATTTGTCGAAGATCTGCTCTTTCTTGCATTGCATCCCGAGCGCGTAGATATCGAGGCTGCCGGCATAGCAAGCGACGGCGACGGGCATGTCGTATTTTCGTCCGCGCACGTCGTGAACATTCTCGAACAAAAAGGCCTTGCGCTGCTCCTCCGGGAGGCCGCGATATTGGAGGCGAACCAGCGGATGGAGCTCCGTGTCTTTGTTGATCGACTGCTTAACGCGCAAAAGCTTGTCCGCTTCTTCGAGCGCGCTTAAGTATTCTCGCACGTCCCTGTAATAGGCCATGGAGCTACGCCACCTTCGGCATTTGGCACGCGACGCCGTTCTTGTTCAGGGCTTGCTCATAGCGGGCCCGAATCTCGGGATCTTCGTACTTGTATTCGATCAAATTTCCCCCTTTGTTGATATCGATGTAGACGTCGTCGTCCGTCCTTTGCACGGCGACCTTGAATCCCAGCGGGTGAAGCCGGCTGCCGTATCGAACCGCCAGATGGCGCGCCGGCTCTTTTCCCGTATTGAAATGTTGATGAAACCAGTTGCCGGGCGGGCAATAGACGCTTCCTTCGGTCCATTTGATTTCCACCACTTTGTCGCCGTAGCGGGCTTCATAGGGCCGCGTGCCCAGCTCCTTCGACCATAGGATGACGTAGCCGACGGACTGGAGGCCGACGATGATGGCGCCAGGGCCGTGGTAATGGGCCTTGTGGTAGTTGCCGACCGGCCACTCTCCGACGTGACCAATCAGGGAGTTGCCCGACATCTCCCATTGGCTTAACTGAAGGCCTGCGCCTTTAAGCTCCAGGCTCTGGAGAGAAGCCTTGCGAATGTCAGGAATAAAGTTGGTCTCCCAAATGTTTTGCAAACCCAGCGTGTATCGTTTTTGTCCGACCGCAAAGAAATCCTGCTCGCCGACGTAACGATCGGTAAAGGCGTAGGGGCAATTGAAGATAAAGTCGGCGTTTCGGTAGATATCGAAGACCATCGGCGCATTGGTGACGGCCAAAAACTTCACGGGCTCGCGCCCGCCGTTGATGATGCGATGCCATGCGTTCAGAGGTGGGGAGAAGAGACTCCACGGGCCCCACTCAAACATTTGCTTGCCGCCACCGTCATTCCACACCTCGGTGCCTCCTTGTCCCTGCAGAATGCAGATGACCTCTTCGTAGAGATGCCGTTCGGGACTGAGGGCTCCACCTGGAGGAATCTCGCTGACGTACATTCCCGTTACTCCCTGCATCCCATAGAGCTGAATGAACGCGGCGCTGCCGTCCGCCCGCTTTGAGAGTCTCAATTCCAGATGGCGCACGTCCTCCATGCCAAATCCTTCGTGAATCGGGACACCTTCGCCTTTGATCCAACGAACGTAGGGGGTTTTCTCGTATAGTGGAATCGCGTCCTTCATAGATGGTTTGTCCTCTCCTTCAAAGTAAAATATGCTCACCCTGCGATGTCTCGGCGCCCAAAACGGTTCCGGTGCCTGGAGCGTCTATGCTGGCGGCTGCCCGATCAGACCTTGGAAGGGTTGTCCGTTGCTCCGTGTCGGAGCGAATCGAATATTTGCACAGACAAAAACGGGCGTCAACCAGAGGTCTCCCTTCGCTCGATCTTAGATTCCAAATCTCAGATTTCAGAACCCGAATTTGCCATTCCTGAATAACGGGTAATTTCCATGGCTCCGATGCTGCAGCAAACGCTTTGCAGATTGATTGAGTCAACGGCAGCATCAAAATAGATCCCTCTCCCTTGACGGGAGAGGGAAGGGTGAGGGTGAATCGCTCTGGATTACCCCTCATCCTAACCTTATCCCGCAACGGAAGAAGGAAGAGTGATTGGGGACATTTGCAAATAGAATAGGGCCGCAACCGCCAACTTGACAATGGTCAGACCCTGTTGGTAAACAACGCGCATCCAGCCAAATATTTTGCAAGGAGTTACCATGAACAAAATAAAGGAGCCCCGCGCCGGCGAGAAGATGACGGCCGAGGAGGCGAAACGATACGTCGATTATCTTTACGAGCGGATGTATGAGCACTGGAAGGTGAAGGTTCAGGCCAGCCCGTTCATGACCCAGTTGCGCGACGGAAAACTGCCGATGCCGGTCATCAGACAGTTCTTTAAAAACTGGGGCCGCTTTTCGTTGGAGGTCAACGGCCTCAACGCCGTTTCCTACTACACGCACTTGCCATTTTTCGTTCATCACTTCGACTTGCTAGGCCCTTTCTGCGCCAAGATCGCCGACGAGCTGATCTCTCCCAAGCCTCCCGGCCACGTGCTGGTGCTGCTCCAAACGGCCAAGGCGATGAAACTCTCGGCTAAGGAGGTGCTGGAAGACCCGTATCTTCCGGAGGCGCGGGCGATCAACGATTTTTGTCACAAGATTTTCATCGATGGCTCGCTGGTGGAGCTCTGGGGGCTGCATGTCTTCGAAGAATCGCTGGCGCACTGGTCGGGCGAGTGGTTCAAGGCTTTGACCCAGCACTACGGCTTCAGCAAGCAAGACGCGATCTATTTTTCTACCCACGAAGAAGCGGACCTCGAGCCGCATGCTTTAGGCGAGGGTGGCGAAGAGGCGATGGGGCATGGCGCATTCAACCGGACGGTTCTCCAGCGCGCCTTGGAGGATGGTAAGATTGAATTCAGAGCGGGATATTCGATGGAATACTGCGCGCTGACCATGGTCGATCTCCACGTCCAGATGAAGCGCGCGGCGATGGAGAAGCCCTATCCGTAAGCAAGGCATCACAAAGATCGCCAGAAAGTTAACACGCTCCTGGCAGAGCGCGGCGGCACGGGTCAGGGGCCCGCAGCAATAGGAAAACGTGAGAGCACTTCGACCCGCAGTCACATTACCATCCTCTCCCTTGACGGGAGAGGATCGAGGTGAGGGTGACCAAGATTTGCATCGCCCCCTCACCCTAACCCT
>DASYRN010000001.1:0-9079 GCA_036004365.1 Binatia bacterium | reverse complement strand
ATTTGTTATTCATGCGATGAGGTATTCGAAAATGCACCCTGCGGCAAATGTAAGGTATGTAGCTCCTCCGACGTCTATCCATTGAGCTGGTTCGGACGAACGGAAGAAGAAAAGCACCGCTGGTTTAGCTTAATCAATGGGGAGAAAACCCCATCCGAGGCAAGCGATCGGCGTCGCGCTTCGAGCCTGCTAGCCAGCTAAGGGGCAGTCATAAAAAAAACACGTGCCTGATTCCCTGCAACTCGCGAAGTTGTCGCTTGCTCATGAGACCCTGCAGGAATGATACATCGACCGAGCTAAATCGACGCGCTCTACCGTATCCGCACCGAATTTTCTGCTGCTCCAGAAAGTGTCACAACATATTCACAGCGGGGAGCTGGCTGCGAATCAATCACGAGCCTAGACTTCTGGGAGACTTAAAGATCGAGAAGGTGAAAGGCGGGAAATCGATTCTTTCTACAAAGCTTTATCTGTGATCTTGCTGCTGGTTTTTTCTTTGTTTGAACAAATGCACCCAGTAATCGTACAAATCCATTGTTCTAAAGTTCTCTATGCCATTCCGACCGTGCACTGTCTCGTATTCGATGGCCACCCAATCTTTTCGTTTCGACACTTTCAATAAGCGCATTGATTTACGACTGACATAGGCTCCCACGGCACGCAAAAGTTGCGACAGTCTGTAGGGATTTGTAGCACCTTTAGTATCGGAGCTTCTTGCAGCCTTTCCTTGACGCTCCAATCGATCAATATCCTCAGGACCGAAATGAAGTTCCAAAACCAAAAACGGAGAGGAAAGTTGGTGGGGCATTTCTTGACCCAGAGACTTAGCCTCGAATCGGTCCCAGACATCTTTGAGAGCATTCTTAAGGCCACGTTTCTTTATTGCTTCTTTTGTCGATTCTTGCGTCTTGGTCTGCCCTCGCACGACATAATCGCTAGCATTTATTTCTAAGTCAAAGTCCTGAATTTCAAGAGGTTCCAAGGCTTGGCCAATGGCGCGAAGTGTTTGATCATAGGGAATTGTCCCGATAGTGTCCTTTTCCAAAACCTTTACCCCCTGATTCATGGAGGCTCAATGACGCAAGAAGCATGCCTCCAATCAGTCCGCTTATGATAACACAAGCAGTCGATTTGTCTATGATTTAATTCGTCTGTGGAGAACAGGAATTCTAGCGCATCGACGGACTTGGCACGAACTTTCCGTCATTCTTGCCCTTTGGAGAGGAGATTATGGTAATGCTGGCTAATTGGTGGAGGCGGGGGGAATCGAACCCCCGTCCGAAGGCACTCCGCCAAAGGCGACTACATGCTTAGCCGATGTACAACTCTCGTCCTTTAAGCCCCCAACGGCAGGGTCTCCAAGGACCATCCGGTTTTAGATCTCGGCCTCATCTCCTCCGGCAGGAGACTCAGCCCATCCCACTAATCGACACCTTATCCGACCCCATGGGAGAAGACCGGTAAGGCGCTAACTGCGATTAGGCAGCTAGGGCGTACTCAAAATTATCTGCGTTTAATTTGCAGACCTGTTTGTTTAACGGGCCAACAGACCCCGGCATGCCGCTTTGACTTCCTACCCTCGTCGAACCCAGATCGCCCCCAATTTAGTAATGAGTAATTAACGAGCCTGAGTTTATGAGTAGTTACCACTCAGTCCTCAGCACTCATCCACTCGCTACTAATTTCGTGTTTTCAAAGAACGCTCCAGCTCGCGTTGAGCTGCCTTCTTGCGCAGGGTTTCTCGCTTGTCATAGAGTCTCTTGCCTTGCGCAAGACCTAACTCGACTTTTGCTCTGCCGTTCTTAAAGTATAGCCTCAATGGAATCAGGGTCAACCCCCGTTCTTTGACTTTGCCGGTGAGACGTCGGAGTTCGTTTTTATGGAGGAGAAGCTTTCGAGTGCGGTTTGGATCGTGATTGAACTGACTGGCCGCCGAATAAGGGCTGATGTGCGTGTTGAGAAGAAACGCCTCACCTTTAAGGATCCGGGCATAGCTGTCCTTTAAATTCGCCCTACCCTCGCGCAGGGATTTTACTTCGCTCCCTTGCAAGACCAGGCCAGCTTCGTACGTTTCTATAATCGAATAGTCATGTTTTGCCTTGCGGTTGACACAAACAACCTTCTCCCCATCAGTATTGCGCGACATGGCCCGACAGATTAATTGCCCTTCGACTTGGATTTCTCTTCTGGGGCAATCATCCCACCTGAGACAATGAGCTTAAAGGCGTCCTCTGGAGCCATCTGAAGCGGTACCACCTCCTTTTCGGGCACAAGAAGGTAAAATCCCGCCGTTGGGTTGGGTGTGGTTGGTACAAACACATTGATAAGACGCTCTTCCGATCTTCGCGCCAACTCCCCTACTGCTTGGCCGGTCGCAAAACCCACTGTGTAAATTCCTTTCCGAGGATACTCGATCATAACAACCTGTCTCCCGCCTTGATCCCGGTTGAAAATCGAACTAACAAGTTTCTGAACCGAAGTGTACACCCCGCGGAAGATAGGAATGCGGATTAATAAACTATCCCAGGCGGAGAGAAATCTTCGCGTGACCATGCCTGTCGCCAAAAAACCCAGAAACAAGATGAGGCCCACAGTAAAAAGCGCTCCGAGACCTGGGACAGCAAATGGAAGATACGAGCTCGGTCGAAGGCCGACTGGAATAAAATCGAATAGCCCGTCCATCAGGCTGATAACCCAACCTAGAAACCAAAGCGTGATGACAAGAGGCAGAAAGACCAGAAGCCCGGCAAAGAAATAGCGCTTGAGATTTTCTTGAATTTTTCCACCTGTTTCCTTACTCTCGTCCGCCATGTGTGGTTTTCTCTCTAAGGCTCGAGAAGGTGGTTGTCAATGAGCCGAGCTTGGCCGACCCAAACGGCCAAAGCAAGAACCGCTTCGCTCTTAATCTCTCCTACTTCTTCTAAACTTGTGGGATGGCAGAGGCGGACGTAGTCCACCCGAGCGAGCGGTTCTTTTTCGATCTCTTCCCTGGCCGCACGGACGATTCGCCCCCCGTCTTTCTCTCCTTCAGCCACAAGGGCTTGCGCTCTTTTCAGGGCGCGATAGAGACTCAAGGCCGCGTTCCTCTCCTCCTTATCGAGATAGATATTTCGGGAACTCAGCGCCAGACCATCGTTCTCTCGTACGACCGGACAGCTCACAATTTCGACGGCGAAATCCAAGTCGCGCACCATACGCTTTATAATCTGAAGTTGTTGGTAATCTTTCTCTCCAAAAATAGCAACATGCGGTTGAACGATATTAAAAAGCTTTGCGACCACCGTTGCCACACCGCGAAAGTGGCCCGGCCGAAAGCCTCCGCATAGAAGCGAGGCTAATTTTTCAACGTCGACACGGGTCTGGAAACCTTCGGGGTACATCTCCTCCGGCAAAGGATGGAAAATGACGTCTACGGCTTCTTGTTCGAGCAGTTCACAATCACGTTTGAAGTCTCGGGGGTAGGCAGCAAAATCCTCGTGGGGGGCGAATTGTGCAGGATTCACGAAGATTGAAACCACCAGTTTGTCCGCTCTTTTTCTTCCCTCCCGCACCAAGCCGAGATGACCTTCGTGAAGAAAGCCCATGGTGGGGACTAGAACGATCTGCTCTTTCTTGCATCGTTCGGCTTCGCTCCATTTTTGCATCTCGCGGATTCTTTCGATAATCTGCATCGCCGTCAACGCTTTGGCTTCAGTCGCCCATTGTTCCATCACTCCGCTTCATTACTCCATTCCTCAATGAAACGAGTGTTCCTTGGCAGGAAATTTCCCTTCTCGGACTTCGGTAATGAACGTCTTCACAGCCTCAGACATGACACTTGTTAAATCAGCGTATCTCTTCACAAATTTCGGCGTGTACATATCGAAAAGCCCCAGCATATCGTGCACGACAAGCACTTGCCCATCGCAGTGCAGTCCCGCTCCGATGCCGATAGTCGGGATCGAAACGCGATGCGAAATCTCTCGCGCCAAGTCTGTCGGGATACCTTCCAAAACCATAGAGAAAGCGCCGGCCCTTTCTACCTCTAAGGCGTCGTTGATAATCGCCTCTCTCTGATCCTTTTCCTTGCCCTGGACTTTGTAGCCGCCAAATTGATGGAGCCATTGAGGCGTTAATCCCACGTGGCCCATCACGGGTATTCCCATTTCCACGATCGCTCGGATGGTCCCGGACATAGCGACCCCTCCTTCGATCTTAACGGCCTCGGCTCCCCCTTCCTGAAGAAACTTTCCCGCATTCCGTTTCGCTTCCTCAATGCTGACTTGATAGGAGAGGAAAGGCATGTCAGCTACGACTAAGGCACGCTGGGTTCCACGAACCACGGCTCGGGTATGGTAAATCATCTCCTCTATAGTCACAGGCAGAGTGCTCTTTTGGCCCTGGATAACGGACCCGAGCGAGTCTCCCACAAGAAGGATATCCACGCCCGCTGCATCAAGAATACGGGCAAACGAATAATCATAGGCGGTAAGGGATGTGATCTTTTCGCCCTTTTGCTTCATTTTCCTAATTTCAGGAACCGTAACTTTGCCGGCCATCGCGCTACCTCCAGAAACAAAAAAGCCTCCCGGACAAAGCCGGAAGGCCATTCTTGGCGAGGCGGGATTTCAACCCTCGCGTCAGATTTCTCTTGGCGTCCGTCTCAGTCCAGGTTACCTGGATCCAAGCGGTATGTAGTGTTGCGTCCCCGAACCCATGTTGTTGATTTCTTTTATCAAGTCAGCCAGATCCTTGCTGCTTGAAACGAAATCGATCTCCGAAGTATTCACTACCAAAAGAGGCGTCTCATCATAGTGAAAGAAAAACTGGTTATAGGCCTGGGCCACCTCTTTCAGGTATTCGAGGGTTACACCTTTTTCATAACTTTTATCTCTCTTTTTGATCCGTTTGTAAAGGACTTCAGGTCGGGCCTGTAAGTAGATAACAAGGTCGGGCTTGGGAATCCTGGGATCCAAAAGCTGGTAGAGCTGTTGGTACAGGGTTAGCTCCTCGTTGCTCAGGGTCAAAGTAGCGAAGATCTTGTCCTTGGCAAAAAGGTAATCGGCAACGGAATTTTGGCTAAAGAGATCCTGCTGGCTCAGCTCCCTCTGCTGCTGGTAGCGGCTGAGAAGAAAGAATATCTGATTTTGAAAGGCGTAGGTCTCCGGATCCTCGTAAAACTTGGGCAGAAAGGGATTGTCCTCAACTTTTTCAAAGAGCGAACGGGCTTGAAATTCTGCGGCGATCATCTTAGCCAGACTGGTTTTTCCAACCCCAATCGGCCCCTCGACCACGATGTATTTCTTGTTATTCATTGGAGCGCTGAATTTACACAAACGGCCTGAAGTTGTCCAGTTTATGTTATAGTGAGCTTCGTGCAAAAATTAAAAGAAAAGATCGGCCAGATGATGATGATTGGGATCCAAGGGGAAGAGCTCACTCGAGATGAAAACCGCCTGATCGAAAATTATCCCTTCGGTGGATTCATTCTCTTTAGCCATAACCTTAAAGAGCCGAAGCAGATTCTTTCCCTGTGCAGCTCGCTCTGGGAGATTAGCGAGGACGCCCCGCCCTTCGTTGCCATCGATCAGGAAGGCGGTAGGGTTCACCGCTTGCCTGCGCCCTTCACCCATTTTCCGCCTGCCGCCACTCTCGGCCGAACAGCGAATCCCGAGCTCCCTTACAAAGTAGGAGTTGCCACGGCACGGGAGCTCTCGGCCGTCGGAATCAATCTCAACTTCTCGCCCGTGTTGGATGTTAACTCCAACCCCACCAATCCTGTCATAGGAGATCGCGCGCTGAGTTTTGATCCTGAGCAAGTAACGCAGCTTGGATGGTCTGTTGTTCGAGGATTAAGAACCGGCGGGATTATTCCTTGCGCCAAACATTTTCCTGGGCATGGCGATACCTCAGAGGATTCTCACCTCGTTCTTCCTATAGTAAAGAAAGACAACGCTTCCTTGAGAGCGGTCGAACTTAAACCCTTTGTCTATGCCTGCCAAAACCAAGTCGAATCCCTGATGACCGCCCATGTTCTCTACCCTGCGCTGGACCCTCAATACCCGGCCACCCTTTCCCAAAAAATCATCGCCGACCTTCTACGGAAAGAACTCTGCTATGAGGGAGTGGTTTTCGGAGACGACATGGAAATGAAAGCGATTGCTGAGAATTACCGTCTGGAAGAAGCGAGTGCTCTCAGCGTAGGTGCCGGCGTCGACGTGCTGATGTTTTGCCACCAGCAAGAGGCCGCCGTTCGGGCCTTCGAATTTTTGCACCGCGAGGCTGAGAAAAACAAAGAGATAAGAACGAGAATGAATGAAAGCGACCAAAGAATCCGACGGCTCAAGGAGCGTTTTCTGAAATCTCCCGCGGGAGTCTGCGAAGAGGATTTGAACAACCGGATCGGCCTACCGGAGCACCACAAGATTATCGAAGAGATTCAAGGAAGTCTATAAGCGCTGTAGTCGATGAGCTTCTTGATGTCGTGCTGCAGCTCCCCTTCCCATTTCTCCAGCACTAAGTCCGCCGGGCATTTTGCTCGCGACACCAGATCACGAAGGGGCCGCAAGTAGATCGTCTCGTCGTCGGCGTTTTCGTTCAGCGCTGCCTGTCGCTTGAGCCCTTCCCATGCGATCTGAATCAGCTCTTTGGCGAGGTCGGCAGCCGAGAACTTGCGGACGCGCGCCGCAAGCGCGTCGCGGTGCGAATCGTGGTAAAACACCATCCTTTCGTCCCACGACCATCCTTTCACGAGATCCCACGCCGCCTGGAGGCAATCGGAATCGTACAGCACCCCCTTGATGAGAGCAGCCAAAGATGGCATGAGCTCCGGCGGCTGGCTGTCGGCGGATCGCACCTCCATGTAGCGCTTGATTCTTACCTCGGGGAAAAGCGTGGTCAAGTGGAGATCCCAATCCTCGATCGTCGCGGTGTGTCCCATGTGCCCGCGCGTCAAAAAATGGCGGAAAGGAATGCCGGTAAAATCGATATAGTCGCCGTCGCGCCTGATGAAGTACATTGGGACGTCGAGCGCATATTCGACATAGTGAGCAAAAGAGACGCTCGGATCGAAAGCAAAGCGCAGCAAGCCGCAGCGGGCTTTGTCCGTATCGGTCCAGATGTGGCCGCGGAAGCTCTTGTACCCGTTAAGACGCCCCTCGGAGATCGGCGAGTTGGCGAATATCGCTGTGATCAGCGGCGCCAGCCCCATGGCCGAGCGGAACTTCGCCATCGCGTCCCGTTCGTCGCTGTAGTCGATGTTCGCTTGAACTGTGGCAGTCTGCTTCATCATTCGCTCGCCCAGGGTGCCGACTTTTTTCATGTAGGGTGCCATGATCCGGTACCGTTTCTTGGGTACCCACTCGATCTCTTCCAGGCGACTGACAGGCTGAATGCCCAGGCCAAGAAAGACGATGTCCAGCCTTTCCGCCACTTCCAGAAGCTCGCGGATGTGCTGTGTAAACTCGGCATGAGTGCAATGGATGCTTTCGCAGGGCTCGCCGCTTAGCTCGATCTGCCCGCCCGGTTCCAAATGGATCTCCGCCTTATCGCGCTTGAGGGCTACGATATGGCCGTTTTCTTCAAACGGCTCCCAGCGGTACTCGGTCACCAGCGCCTTGAGAATAGTTTCCACTCCCCTGGGGCCGGAGTAGGGAATCGCCTTGCCGCTTCCTCTCTCGATCCCTACCTTTTCATACTCCGTCCCGACGCGCCACTTCTCGCGCGGCTTGCCCGAGTCATGAAAAAAAGCCTCGAGCTCCTCTTTGTTATTGATGATGAGCATAGGCGCGAATATTGTGACTAAAGGGAGGAGTGATGACGCCCTTTTCCGTGATGATCGCCGATATCAAATCGTGGGTCGTGATATCGAAAGCCGGGTTAAGAATGCGAACTCCCCGAGGAACCACTGCACGACCGAAAATATGGGAGACCTCGCGCGGATTTCTCTGTTCGATGGGAACCTCGGCTCCCGTGGGACATCTAAGATCGATGGATGAAGTCGGCCCGGCGACATAAAACGGGATGTTGTGCCGGCGCGCCAAAACCGCAACCCCATAGGTTCCAATCTTGTTAGCCACGTCGCCGTTCGCGGCGACCCGGTCGCATCCCACGATCACGGCATCGATCTTGCCGCGCTGCATGAGGTAACCCGTCATACTGTCGGTGACAAGCGTTACCGGAATTTTATCTTTCTTCAGCTCCCAGGCCGTGAGACGTGCTCCCTGAAGAAAAGGCCTGGTTTCGTCCACAAGAACTTCAATCTCCTTACCCGCCTCCTTCATGGCCCGCACCACCCCCAGTGCAGTGCCATACCCTGCAGTCGCGAGAGCTCCCGCGTTACAATGGGTCAGGATTCGACTGGCATTTCCCATAAGCCTGGCACCGAACTTCCCGAGTTGCCGATTGGCAGCGACATCCTCATCATAAATCTTTTGCGCTTCCTCTTTAAGAAGCCCCTTAACTTCTTCTACTCCCAGCTTTCGACTCTCAATGTAGACCCTGCGCATGCGTTCCAGCGCCCAAAAGAGATTTACAGCGGTCGGCCGAGTTTTTTCCAAAGCCAGAAAAATACGCTCGACTTGCCGATCAAAATTTTTTCCCTTAACTCTCAAGGCCCCGACGGCAACACCCATCGCCGCCGCCACTCCGATGGCCGGAGCGCCCCGGATCACCATGTCGCGGATGGCCTTGGCTACGTCACCGTAGTCTCGACAGACTCGGTACACCTCTTTTGTTGGGAGCAGCCGCTGATCCAACAGGATGACGTGGTTGTTCCTCCACTGGATCGTTCTGACGGCCATAGGGAAGTTTCCTATTTTGAGAGAGGTCGAGTATATTAAGGACAAGAAGGAAGCGTCAAGGGCCGAGCGTGGATTTTCATACCATAGTGGGATACGTCTCCGGCCTCTATTTTATCAAGCCGGACTTGGAACCCTCTTCCCTTCTGCCGACCGCCTCGTTAGTCCACACCGTCGACGCGTTCCTTTCTCGTCTCATTGCCGCTCAGAGTGGGCGCAACAAGAACGCCTGGACTGCTGCGGGCTTTATTCTGGGAATTTGGGCTCTCGGCGCTCTTTTGCTGCTTCCCGGCAAAAAAAAG